>DASSXA010000303.1:0-6834 GCA_035704315.1 Gaiellaceae bacterium | reverse complement strand
TGACGGTCATCGCGCACGACTTCTCAGGCGGAACGGCTCTGGGCTCGCTCGTCGGAGTGCAACGACGACCAATCGACCCTGCGACGCCGGTTCGGCTACGACTTGTCAACTCCAACAGCTTCGCCGAGCGGTTCGACCTTGCCGGGACACCGTTCAGCGTGGCCGCGATCGACGGCACCGACGTCAACGGCCCGACGCCTATGCAGGACAAGACGCTGCTCCTCGGCGGCGGGGCGAGGTACGACATCACTTTCGTCATGCCTCAGTACCCCGGGTCGGAAGTTCGGCTCAGCGTCGACGGAAGCCGGAGCGCGCTCATCCTCGGCGGCAACCGCCAGATTCAGGGAGAGATGCGAACTGGCGACTTCGATCCGTCAGGCTACGGCCGCCCGAAACCCACCCCGTTGGGCTCTACGAGCCACTTCGATCGCAACTTCATCCTGAAGATCGGGAAGAAGGTCGGCTTCATCAACGGCCGTCCGGGCTATCACTGGTCGATCAACGGGAAGCTCAACCCCGAGACGCCGATGTACATGGTGAGCAGAGGCGACGTGGTCAAGTTCAAGATCGTCAACGACACCGGCTCTGTCCACCCGATGCACCTACACGGCCACCACGTCCTCGTCCTGAGCCGCGACGGCATGCGGACCACCGGAAGCCCCTGGTGGGTCGATACGCTCAACGTCGAGGGCCACGAGGAGTACGAGGTGGCCTTCCTCGCCGATAATCCCGGCATCTGGATGGACCACTGCCACAACCTCCCGCATGCGCGGGACGGCTTGACGATGCACGTGGCCTACGAAGGCGTCACGACGCCGTTCCGTCTCGGAGACGGTCCGGATAACCACCCCGAGTAGCGTTCGCCTACGCCGCCGGCGGAGAAGCAGCCGGGGCTGCTGACACCGCTGCCATCCGGTCTTCCCTCCACATCATCGCGGTCATCCGCCCAAGCAGGGCGAGGATGATGAGCGCGTTCACCGGATGGAGGAACCCCAGTACCGCGGGCAACTCTGCTCCCGTCCAGCCCAAAAACAGCTGGGCCACGAGGAGCACGAAAATGAGCAGCGACTGGAGGATTCGCGACCGGTTCCGCGTTCCGAAGGAGAACAAGAGGAGCACGAGCCCCGAGAGAACGATCAAGGTGCCGAGCGCAGCGTGCAGGCCGAATCCGTCCTCGAAGGTGCTCTCGTCGATTGATCCGTCGCCAAGCTTGTCGGCCGCGCTGAACGCTCCATAGCCGGCGAATCCGATCTGAATGACGACGGCAAGCGTCATCAAGGTCGCCCACCAGCGGTGAATAGCGCGGAACGCGTTCACACTGCCTCCTGGGTCACTTGAGGGCCTGACTCTGCGCTAGTTTCCTGCGGATGTCAATCGAACCGACGACCCAACCTTCCGCCGCAGCGGGAACCGTCACACTCGGCGACTTGAAAGTGAATCGCATGGCCTTCGGAGCCATGCGCCTGACCGGGCCCGGCGTCATCGGCGAGCCCGACGACCCGGAGAACGCGAAGGCCGTCTTGCGCAAGGCCGTCGAGCTCGGAGTCAACTTCATCGACACGGCGGACTCCTACGGCCCCGAGGTCAATGAGCGCCAGATCGCCGAGGCGTTGCACCCGTACCCGGACGACCTGGTGATCGGGACCAAGGGCGGTCTTACGCACGAGCGACAGGGCGAGTGGCTGCGCGACGGCCGGCCTGAGCAGCTTCGCGCCTCCTGCGAGGGCAGCCTACGGCGCCTGCGCGTCGAGCGAATCGACCTCTACCAGCTCCATTCGGTCGATCCATCGGTGCCGCTCCAGGAATCCGTCGGCGCGCTCGCCGAGCTCCAACAAGAGGGCAAGATCCGCCACATCGGCCTCTCCAACGTCGACACGAGACAGCTGGCCCAGGCCCGCGAGGTCGTCCCGATCGTTTCCGTCCAGAACCGATACAACGTTGCCGACCGCCACTCCGAAAGGGTCCTCGAGGCTTGTGAGCGCGACGCGATCCCCTTCCTCCCCTGGTTCCCGCTCGGGTTCGGCGAGTTGACCCGCGGCGCAGGTCGGGTGGCCGAGGTAGCGGTGAGGCACGGCGCGACTCGCGCACAGGTCGCGCTCGCCTGGCTCCTCCAGCGCTCGCCCTTCATGCTCGTGATTCCGGGAACCTCGTCGCTGGAGCATCTCGAGGAGAACGTCGGTGCGGCTTCGCTCGAGCTCTCGGAGGCCGAGTTCGGGGACCTCAGCCGTGCCGCGCGGGCGACGCTCTAGGTAGCACGCCGTGGTTCTCTCCGACCGCACGATCCGACGGCTGATCGACGAGGGCCGGATCCTGATCGACCCCTACGACGAGTCGTTGCTCCAGCCCTCGAGCGTCGACGTTCGGGTCGACCGCTATTTCCGCGTCTTCCACAACGCCCGCTACCCGTTCATCGACGTGAAGGAGCCGCAGGAGGATCTGACCGAGCTGGTGGAAGTCGGGGAGGATGCGCCGTTCATCCTCCACCCCGGCGAGTTCGTGCTCGCCTCGACGCTCGAGCGGATCGTGCTCCCCGACGACCTCGTGGCGAGACTGGAGGGGAAGTCGAGTCTTGGTCGGCTCGGACTGCTGATCCACTCGACCGCAGGGTTCATCGACCCGGGGTGGGACGGTCACGTCACGCTCGAGCTCTCGAACGTCGCGAACCTCCCGATCACCATCTACCACCGAATGAAGATCGGCCAGCTCTCCTTCGTGCAGCTCACGGAGCCCGCCGAGCGACCCTACGGCTCCGGCGAGCTCGGCTCGAAGTACCAGGGACAGCAGGGGCCGACCCCAAGCAGGTACTGGCAGAACTTCCGCGAGCGCGTGAAGTGAAGGTCCTTGTCACTGGAGCGACGGGCTTCGTGGGGCCTGCGGTGGCGAACGCGATCGTCGACGCCGGCCACGAGGTCCGCGTGCTCGAGCGGAAGCCCGGTGCCTGGAAGGAGGCCGGAATCCGGTGTCAGGAAGCGGTACAGGGCGACGTCACCGACCTCGCTAGCCTCCGCCGGGCGGCGCAAGGCATGGAAGTCGTCGTCCAACTCGTCGCGATCCGGCAGGGCAAGCGGGAGCAATTCCAGCGCGTGATGATCGGCGGCACGCGCAACCTGATCGCTGCCGCGAACGAGGTCGGTGTCCGCCGTTTCGTCCTGATGAGCGCGCTCGGCGTGACCGAGCAGACGAAGGACCTCGTGCCCTACTACAACGCCAAGTGGACGATGGAACAGGACCTGGAGCGTTCTGCGCTCGAGCACGTGATCTTCCGGCCGAGCTTCATCTTCGGGCGCGACGGAGGCATTCTCCCGACCTTTCTCAAGATGGCGAAGCTCTCACCCTTCACGCCGGTCATGGGCAGCGGCGAGCAGCGGATCCAGCCGATCTGGCTCGACGATGTCGGCCGCTATTTCGCGCAGTCCGTCGACGCGCCCGAGGCGGCCCGCAGGACGTTCGAGATCGGCGGCCCAGACGTCGTCTCCTGGAACGAGCTTTGGGAGCGGATCCGCGCGACCCTCGGGATCCGGCGACGCCCAACATTGCACATGCCGATCGGCCTGATGCGAGTCCCGGCCGTCGTGACGGAGCGGCTACCGGGGAACATCCCGCTGACGGGCGATCTCCTCACGATGCTGGAGGCCGGCGACAGTGTCGTCTCTAACGACGATGCCGTCGAAACCTTCGATGTCCCGCTCGTGCCGCTGGACGAGCAGCTGCGTCGCGCGGCGGCCTAGGCGGGCGCGCGCGTGCCGACGAGCGAGCGCGCCGCGGCGGCGATGTGGTCCGCGTCGATCCCGGCGGCCGCGAGCAGCTCTGCGGGCTTGCCGGAGTGGGGCATCTCGCGTACGGCGAGCAGGGACACCGGCGGGCGCTCCTCGGCATCGGCAAGCGAGGCGAGAACCGCCTCGCCGAGCCCGCCCTCGGCCCAGTGGTCTTCGGCGGTGACGATGGGCGTCCCGATGCTTCGAAGCGTTTCCGCGTCGATCGGCTTGACCGAGTAGCAGTCGATCACGCGTGCCGAGATCCCCTCGCCCTTCAGGGTGTCCGCCGCCTTCAGCGCTTCGTGCAGGGTGATCCCTGCCGCAATGATCGTGACGTCCTCGTCGTCCGGCGAGCGGAGAGTCTTGCTTCCGCCGACCGGAAACTCCTCGTCCGGCTCGTAGATCACCGGGGTATCGCCGCGTGTCGTCCGCAGATACGCGATCCCGTGGAGGTCGGCCATCGCTCGTACGAGCTTCGCCGTCTGGTTCCCGTCGCACGGGTAGAGGACGGTCGAGCTATGAACGGCGCGGAATGCGGCCAGGTCCTCCAGACCCATCTGCGACGGCCCGTCCTCGCCGATCGAGACCCCTGCGTGCGATCCGCAGACCTTGATCGTCGCCCGGCTGACCGCCGCCATTCGGACGAAGTCGTACGCGCGCGTGGTGAAGGCCGCGAACGTCGATGCGAACGGCTTCCAGCTCAGCACCTGCATTCCGACGGCGGCCGCGATCATCTGCTGCTCGGCGATGTACATCTCGAAGAACCGTTCCGGATGCGCGTCGCGGAAGATCTCGGAGAACGTCGAGTTGGAGACCTCACCGTCCAGTGCGACCACGTCGCCGCGCTCGCTGCCCAGCGCTGCGAGCCCCTCGCCGTAGGCCTTGCGCGTGGACACCTTCGATCCGACCTCGTACGCCGGCCACTCCTGCGGCGTCGGCTCGAAGCGGTGCGGCTCGCCGGGCTCGGGCTTGGGGACGTCCACGGTGATGTTCCGTATGCCGCCCAGCTCCTCGATCGCCTCCTCGGCGATCGCCTTGCCGTGCCAGCCGTTCTCGTTTTCGACCTTCGAGTACCCCTTGCCCTTGATCGTCTTGGCGACGACGGCCGTTGGTTTGTCGGTCGACTCCGCTTCCCGGTAGGCGGCGTCGATCTCCTCGACGTCGTGACCGTCGATCTCGATCGTGTGCCAACCGAAGGCGCGGAAGCGTTCGGAGTAGGACTCGAGATCCCATCCGTGCATCGTCTCGCCGCGCTGGCCGAGCCGGTTCACGTCGATGATCGCCGTCAGGTTGTCGAGCTCGTAGAAGGCCGCGTGCTCGGCCGCCTCCCACATCGAGCCCTCAGCCATCTCGCTGTCGCCGCAGATGACCCAGACTCGGAACGGAAGCCGGTCGAGCCGCTTGCCGGCGATGGCCACTCCAACGCCGATCGGCAAGCCCTGTCCGAGCGAGCCGGTTGCGACGTCGACCCACGGCAGAACCGGCGTCGGATGCCCCTCGAGCCTGCTCCCGAACTGCCGGTAGGTCATGAACTCCTCTTCCGAGAGCGCCCCGGCGGCCCGGAAGAGCCCGTAGACGAGCGGCGAGGCATGGCCCTTCGAGAAGATCAGCCGATCGTTCGCCGGATTCTTCGGATCGTCGTAGTCGTACCGGAAGTGGGCGGCGAGCAGGACCGCGGCCAGGTCGGCGGCGGACATCGAGGAGGTCGGGTGGCCGGAACCGGCTTTGGCACTAGCGCGAACCGCATCGACCCGCAGCTGCTGTCCGAGCTCCCGCCAGAGGTCCGAATTACCCATGTAGGGGTAACGTAGTCGAGGCATGCGAGTTGCTGTCGCCTTTGACCACCGGGGCGTGAAGCTCCGCGAGCGCGTGCTTGAAGAGGTGCAGCGGCTCGGGCACGAGCTGGTCGACCTCGGTACCGACAAATCAACGCCGCGCATCGACTATCCGGACAAGGCCAGGGAGATCGGCGAGGCGATTCGCGCAGGTGACGCCGAGCGGGCGATCTTCGTCTGCGGGTCCGGCGTCGGCGCCTCGGTTGCGGCCTCCAAACTGGACGGGATCCGGGCCGCGGTCTGTCACGACACGTACTCCGCCAGGCAAGGTGTGGAGCACGACGACATGAACGTGCTCTGCATCGGCTCTGGGGTCGTCGCGGGCGATCTCACCGCCGAGTTGCTCACGGCCTTTCTGGGGGCCGAGTTCAGCGGCGCAGAGCGCTACCGCAGAAGGCTTGAGAAGATCAAAGCGATTGAAAGGGAGGGCTTGAATGTCTAAGTCGCGCCTCCACCAGTTGAGCGAGGTCGGCCAGAGCGTCTGGATCGATTCGCTCTCACGTGAATGGCTCCGGACCGGCGAGCTGCGCCGGATGATGGACGAGGACGCCGTCGTCGGCGTTACGTCGAATCCGACCATCTTTCAGAAGGCGATGTCCGAAGGCGGCTGGTACGACGACCAGCTTCGAGAGGTGCTCGCCGAGGAGGACGACCTGAAGGAGATTTTCCTTCGGCTCGCCTTCGACGACATCACCGAGGCCTGCGACCTGTTTCAGCCGGTCTGGAAGCAGACGGGCGGAGTGGACGGTCGCATCTCGCTGGAGGTCGACCCGCACTTCGCGAACGACACCGAGGCAACGATCGAGGAAGCGCGGCGCTTCCATGACACGGTCGAACGCCCGAATCTCTACGTCAAGATCCCGGCCACGAAGGAGGGCCTGCCGGCGATCGAGGAGATGATCTCGCGTGGCAAGAGCATCAACGTCACGCTGATCTTCTCTCTGCAGCGCTACGCGGAGGTCGCCGAGGCCTACATCCGCGGGCTCGAGCGGCTTGCCGTAGGAGGCGGCGATCTCGCGAACACGCTGTCGGTCGCGAGCTTCTTCGTCTCCCGGGTCGACACGGAGACCGACAAGCGGCTCGACGCGATCGGCGGCGCTGACCACCTGAAGGGCCGCCTCGCGATCGCCAACGCGTAGCTCGCCTATCAGCGGTACAAGGAGATCTTCGCCGGGCCGCGCTGGGAAGCGCTCGCGGCGAGGGGCGCCAGGCCGCAACGCTGCCTGTGGGCCTCGACGTCGACG
>DASSXA010000261.1:0-4306 GCA_035704315.1 Gaiellaceae bacterium | reverse complement strand
GGTGAGTTCGTCGGCCAGGTCACCAACCGCTACTTCCCCCTGCAGCCCGGGACGACGCTGACCTACAAGGGCAAGCTCGACGGCAAGTCCGCCACCGACGTATTCACGGTCACCGACCAGACCAAGGAGATCCTGGGAGTGACGACGACCGTGGTGCACGACCAGGCGTTCATCAAGGGAGAGCTAGTGGAGGACACACTGGACTGGTTCGCCCAGGACGCCGCGGGCAACGTCTGGTACTTCGGCGAGGACACGAAGGAGCTCGAGGACGGGGTCGTCGTGTCGACGGAAGGCTCGTGGGAAGCCGGCGTGGACAACGCCAGAGCGGGCATCTTCATGCCCGCCCAACCCATGGTCGGTCAGGTCTTCAAGCAGGAGGACGCGAAGAACGTCGCGGAGGACTGCACCCGGATCGTCGACCTGAACGCCTCTGTTCGGACGCAGTTCGTGTCGTCGGACGAGGCGCTCAAGACCGAGGAGTTCTCGCTCCTCGAGCCGGATGTGCTGGACAACAAGTACTACGTGAAGGACATCGGGTTGGTGCGCGAGCAGACGATCCAGGGCGGCAACGACACCCTGTCGCTCGTCTCCGTCACGAGCCCCTGACCGCCGCTAGGGCCGCGTCCAGGGACAGTCCCTGGACGCGGCCCTTAGAGACCGTTACGGGATGAACGCGAGGTCTTCGGGGACCATCGAGGTCGGTGTCTCGAAGATCGAGCCGGCGCCGTCTGGGTCGACCGTCACAGCGCCGTCGGTCGCGAAGAACGTCGCGATCTGCTGCTGCGCTGCGAACGCGAACGATGCGCCCGCCGGGTTCCCGACGTTCGTGAGGAACGTGTGGGGATTGGTCCCGACCGCAGGATTCAGCAAGAAGGCGAGATCGTTCCGGTACAGCGTCGCCCGGTCGGCGCACCCGCAGGCGCGGAGGATCGCCGAAGTCGTCGGGTTCGGCACCGTCTTGTCGCCGCGAGCGAACTGGTAGATCACCGGCGCCGTGACGTGAGGCGCATAGGCCGCCGGATTCCCGGCCTGCTGTGCCCACTCGCTCCGGTCGACCAGCTGCTGGATCGCCGTCTCGTCGGGCGTCGCCGTCACCGGCGGCTTTCCCCGCAGCGGGATGTTCTCGTGGAAGTTCATGAACCCGGGATCCGGGACGGCGTTGTAGAGCGACGGCGTCCGGGACAGAAGCGAGAGCCCGACCAGGATCCGGAAGCTCGGCGACAGTCGCGCGATCTCGATGATCGGCCCACCGGGGACGTTGAGGACACCGGCATGGAGATCCGGCTCCAACCCCATGAGCTGTGTTCCGTAGATGCCGCCGAACGACTGTCCCGCGTAGTACAGGCGCGATGCACTGAGGTCGTGGGTGCCGTCACCGTCCACGTCCACGCCGCCCTCGAGCACCTTGACGAGCTGCATGAGGTCGATCGTGGTCTGGCGCAGCCCGTCGCGGTTCCCGATCAACGTGAACGGCGGAGCGGCGTTGACGCCCTCCGTGGAGTCGATTGCGCCGTCACCGTTCTGGTCGATCCCGCGCCCGCCGAGCGGGAGCGTCACCGGCGGCTGACCACCGGTGCGGCCGACCGTGTATGTGCCGAGTGGCCCGCCACCGTGTCCGACCACGTTGATCGCGATCGACGCGATGCCATTCAGAGCCAGCCTTCCGGCGACCACGGGTGGGGCGCCGTTCTTCCAGTCGGTGAACCCGTGACCGAAGATCGCTACGGGCCATCCGCCCGCCGGCCTTGCACCCGCCGGCACGAAGAGCGAGAACTGGACGCTGTGCGTGCCCTGCGGGACGGGCGTTCCCGTCGCGGTTCCGACGGCCGGGATGATCTTTGCCGGTGTTTCGTAGTCCGGAGACGAGTACGAGCCGAACGCGATCGTGCCGACACCGGCGAGGAGCGGCAGGAACAGTCCACCCGTCGTGAACTGATTCGGGGGCGCTGTCCTGACCTGCCGCTGCCAGGTGACCGAGGCCACGGACGAGAACGGGAAGACGGTCCGCTGACCGCCCGTCCCGAGCACGAAGTTGGCGTCACCGCCCTGGAGCTGGCTTCGGATCTTCTGCGAGATCGGCGTGATCGACTGCGTCGTGAAGAGGCTGGCCGCCGCAATGTCGCTCGGATCGGCGCCGCCCGCCTTCGCCAGCGGCAGCGCCTTCAAGAGCGCCTTGCGATACGCCTTGACTGCGGGATCCTTCGTCTGCCCGTAGTTGAGGTCGTGGCGGAAGGTCGTGGCGTCCAGCGGCTCCCCATCGGTGCCGTGAACGCCGCGCGTCACGACGAGCAGGTAGGTCGTCGACTGGTCGAGCTGCTCGTCGCTTTCGACGTACAGCGTGTTCGCGGCGGGCTCCCAGACGAGCTGGTTCGGCCCGATGACATGTTCGTCCTGCGCGACGAGAAAGACCGTCGCCTTCGAGATCGTCGACAGGTTGATCGCGCCGCTCAATGGGATGGAGATGCGCGGCTGGATGTTGAATCCGTCCAGCTGGTTGAGGACCTCGACGTCCGCGCAGTCGCTCGGCCGAGCGGCGCAGTCCGGCTTCGGCAGGTTGACGCGTAAGCCGGTCACCTGGGTCGAATCGGGAACGGTAAGGAGGTTCGTCGGGAACAGCTGGCCGGCCTTCACGGCGGCGGTCGCGACTCCCGGAAGGACGAGGACAGCGGCGACTGCGAGAAGCGCCGCACGGAAGATCATTCGCATGAAACTCCCCCTTCTCAAGCTGGACGCGCAGACGGTACTCGATCCACTATTGCGTGTCATCCATTTCGGTTGCAGAATCCCGCTGCATGCCTGGGCTCCGAGGCAGAGCCGCACGGCCCGCCCTGGCGGCGTTCCTTGCCGTCGCGTCCCTGGCGACCGCCGTCGCGGGAGCCGCAGCGCCTGCGCCTGACGGTCCGGGAGCGCTCTCGCACTTCGGCCTGGCCCGCAAGGACTGTCTCGGGACAGCCCGCAACACGACCTCGAAGACCTGGTACACGGTCGCCGACGGCGTTCTGAGCGACGTCTACTACCCGACGGCGGACAACACGAACGTCGAGACGCTTCAGTACGTCGTCACCGACGGCTCGACGTTCACGGATCTCCAGACGCGCGACATGACCTACGCGGTCCGCAGCCTCGATCCGGGCGGAATGGAGTGCCGCGTCACGACGACCGCGAAGAGCGGCAAATACCGCCTGGTGACCGACTACGTGACCGACCCCGTACGGGACGCCGTCCTCATGCGCACAACCTTCGAGCCAATCGTCGGACCCGCCGGGCAATACCGCCTCTACGTCCGCCTCGACTCCACGGTCAACGGCAACGGCGGAGGCGGCGCCGGAAACGGCGGCGGCGACTCGGGCACGGTCGACACGTCGACCGGGCATCCGGTGCTCATCGCCTCCGACACGGTGACGACGACGAATGCCGCCAATCGCGACTACGCGCAGCCGGTCCACATCGCCCTCGACGCCTCGACGCCCCTCACCGAGGTCACCAATGGGTTCGTCGGCACCGCCAGCGACGGGCTGACGCAGCTCGACGCGGCACACGCCTTGACGGCGACGTACACCGACGCGAGCAACGGCAACCTCGTCCAGACGGCGCGGGCACCGCTCGGCGGTGGCTCGACGACGTTCACGCTCGCCCTCGGCTTCGGGTCGAGTCAGGCCGATGCGGTGGACACGGCAACGGATTCGCTTAGCGCAGGCTTCCCAGCAGCGCGCAAGGCCTATGAAGCGGGCTGGGCCGCCTATGACGAGACCCTGAAGCAGCCGCCGGCCCACTTCCCGGGCATCTCGAACCCGCGTTGGAAGGATCTTGTTGCCGATTACTTCCTGAGCGCCAATGTCGTCAAGGCCTCCGAGGACAAGACCTTCCCTGGAGCGATCGTCGCGAGCCTCGCGTCACCGTGGGGCCAGGCGGTCTCGGCGGGCGACCCGAACAACACGTACTTCGGCTCGTATCGCGAGATCTTCTCGCGCGACCTCTACGAGGCCTGGACGGCGCTGCTCGTCGACGGTGACCTCGCGACGGCCCGAGACACGGTCCGGTTCCTATTCGAGCGCCAGCAGCTCGCGGACGGCTCCATGCCCCGGAACAGCCTCGTGAACGGGAAACTCGCGCCCGACTCCTTCGGCACCCAGCTCGACGAGACGGCGTACCCGATCCTGATGGCGTACCAGCTCGGCATGACCGATCTCTACGCCGACCACGTCAAGCGGGCCGCCTACTTCCTGATCGCGCATGGCCCGGCCTTCGGAGTCGAGCGCTGGGAGGAGCAGGACGGCTACTCGCCGTCGACGATCGCGGCGGAGAT
>DASSXA010000240.1:0-7841 GCA_035704315.1 Gaiellaceae bacterium | reverse complement strand
GGCCGTCGGAGAATCGGTACTCCATGACGCGGCCGTAGCCGCCGCCTGCCGACGGCACACGGAAGACCGCCTCACGGTCCTCCTGGATCATGAGCACGCGATCCGACGCAGCCATGTTGTCGGGGTTGTAGATGTCGTCGTTATCGGGTGGATCGCCGTTCACGATCATCTTCAGCGTCGCCCGCGTCGGGTGACTGCGATCGAAGTCGAGCTGGTAGACCCGGCCGCGGAGCGTTGCCGGCGCCTTGCCGGTATCGGCGATGAAGACGCGGCTGTCCTTTCCGGGCAGAGCCGCCGCATCCTCGAGCCGGTCGAACTTGAAGGCGCCCTTTGCGGTGGCCGCCGCCTTCAGCGTGTTGTCGTTTGCGTTCTCCGCCTGTGTGATCGGGACGAAATGGCCCGGAATGGACTCGCCCTTCGTAGCCGTCGCATTGCCGGTCTCCGCCGGATTGGCCGCCTTCCAGACGTACAGGCTGCCCTGCGTGCCTGCGACAGCGCGCTTGAAGGACGAGGCGATGTACGCGTAGAGATAGGCGGGCTGACCCGCGCGGAAGTCGTCGTCCGTCGTCAAGAAGACCCACTTCGAGAGCCTCAGCGGGACGACGTTCTCGTGCTGTAGATGGCCGAAGTGCGCCGTGTCCGTGAACGCGCCGGTCTCGGCGTTCATGACGATCGAGCTGCCGTCATGAGCGGGCCCCGGCGGCTGGTTCGGCATGGGGATCGCTTCCTCGCCCGTGAAGTAGAACGGCTTTCCGCCGACGATGCGGAGCGTCGCCGAGCAGAACCGCTCATAGCCCTCCAGCCCCGTGAAGAGGTACTTGGCCTCTTGCACGCTGTGCGTCGCGCGGTCGATCCGAAGCCTCGAGATCCGTGCGTCGACGCCGGCCGGGTTATTGGGGAAAGATCGTCCGAGCTCGTGGTTCATCACCACGGTGAAAGTGCGCGGTAGCTTCCCTCGACCCTTCGCCGCGCCGTGTCCGTGGCTCTTGTTCGCGTATGCACCGAGCCCGTCCGGAATCCCGGACATCTGGTAGGCGGGAGTCTGTCCGTTCGGGACGACGTCGCCGGTCGAGAGGATCGGGTCGACGACGACCCCCGGCGCTGTCCCGACGAGGAACGGCTGCTTCGCCGTCTTCACCGCCGTCGCCCCGTGGGACGCCAGGGCGGTGGTCGCGAGAAAGACGGCGACCAGGGCAGCCATCGCCGCCACCGCAGGAACTGCTCTCTTCATGTTTCCTCCTCTTGCCGCTTTGTCGAAGGAATAGTTCTCGGCTTGCCTCAAGGTGAAACCAGGGATGCGGAATCCCGTGCGTCTGCATAATGATTCCTTATGGACACCCGCCAGCTTGTCGCGTTTTGCGCCGTCGTAGATCGGCGCAGCTTCTCACAGGCGGCGGAGCAGCTCGGCGTCACCCAGCCCGCGGTCAGCCTGCAGATCCGCTCACTCGAGAAGCGGCTCGGCCAGCGGCTCCTCGACCGCTCCGGTCGGCGAGTGGAGCCGACCGAGGCCGGCCTGCGCCTCTACCGGAACGCGCAGCGGCTACTCGCCGTCGAGGAGCAACTGCTCGAGGAGGTGGCGGGCGACGGCGACGGCGAGCTCACGGGCCGGCTGGAGATCGGCTGTTCCACCGGGCCCGGCGCGACAGTCCTGCCGCTCTTGCTCTGCCAGTTCCAGGACGCGAATCCGGGTGTCGCCATCTCGCTCTCCGTCAACGACACCCAGCACGTGATCGACTCGGTTGCCCGGCGTGAGCTCGAGCTCGGAGTCGTCGGCGCGGCGACGCGTCATCGCGGTGTGACGTTCGAGCCGTTCTTCCAGGACGAGGTCGTGCTCGCCGTGCCGCCGGATCACCGGTTCGCCGGCAAGACGGTTGGGCTCGACGACCTACGAGCCGAGAAGCTGATCCTCATGCAGGAGGGCGCCGGTGTTCGGCAGATGATCGAGGACGAGCTGCGCTCTGCGGGCCTTCGCCTGCGTGATCTCGAGGTCCGGCTAGAGCTCGGGCTGCAGGAGTCGGTGAAGGCCGCCGTGGCAGCGGGTCATGGCGTCACGTTCATCTCCCGCTCGTCGATGGAGCCCGAACTGGCAAGCGGGAGCCTGGCTGCGGCGCGCGTCAAGGGGCTCGATCCGACGCGCGAGATCTCACTAGTCCGCTCGACCGGGCGAACTCCGGGCCGGGTCGCCGATGCGTTCGTCGAGTTCGCGCGGGACCGCGTTCCGTGATCGTCCGCTGGGGCCTGCAGGAGTTGCCTGGTCTTCTCCGTGACCTGGGCATCGACCGTCCGTACCTGGTTGCGAGTCCCCGCTGGCGGGAGCTCGGCATCGACGCGGCGGCGCGTTGGGAGGAAGTCCCGTCAGACCGGGTCGAGACGCCCGACGGAGTCGACGGCGTGATCGCCGTCGGGGGCGGCAGTGCGATCGATACCGCAAAAGCGGTCTCGGCAGCACGCGGCCTCCCGCTCGTCTCCGTGCCGACGACGTACTCGGGCTCGGAATGGACGCCGTTCTTCGGCGTGCGCGATCCGGACCGGCGGATGCGCGGCGGCGGCGGCGGCGCAGAGCTCGCCGGCATCGTCTATGAGCCCGAGCTGACGCTCGACCTGCCGCGAGACACGACCGTCGGGACTGCGCTCAACGCGCTGGCGCATTCCGCCGAAGCCCTCTATCACCCGGCGCGAAACCAGGAGTCCGATCGAGCCGCAGGCGAGGGCGCAACGCTGATCTCCACCTCGCTGCCCGAAGTGGCAGAGAACGGGAGGGAGATCGGGCCCCGAAAGACGCTCCTCAAGGGTGCCGCATACGCCGGCGAAGCTCTGGCCCTCTCGGGTCTCTGCGTCGGCCACGCGATGGCGCAGGCCCTGGGCGGTCGCTACGGGCTGGCACACGGCGCGATGAACGCGCTCTGCCTGCCGCCGGCGCTTCGCTTCAACAAGGAGGCCGTCCCGAATGCCGTCGAGCGCTTCGGCGACGCCATGGGGACAAGCGATCCGATCGGTCGAGTGACCGAGCTCGCGCGTCTCGGTGGTTTTGTGCGGCTCCGCGACTTTGACGTGCCGGAGGATGAGCTTCCGGAGGTCGCCGAGGCAGCTGCGGCAAGGCCCGGCGCCAAGGCCAACCCGCGGCCGGTCTCACCGGCGGACATTACCCAGCTGTACGGCGAGATCTACTAGCAGCTGCCGCGGCGCGGCGTGCCGCCGGGGCCGGCGACGAAATAGCCCGCCGCCTCGACGCAGTAAGAAGTCGCGTCGGCGCGCACGACTTTGACATCGCTGAAGGTGGTGCCCGCGTATGTACCCCGAATCCGGTGGTTGACCTCGAGCACCGTCGTCGCGGCGCCTAGCATGGCGCTCGGCGCTTCGTGCTGCACCGTCTTGGCCTGCTGGGCCCAGATCACCCCGACGACCGCGAGCGTGACGACGAGAGAGATCATCCCGAAGAGCTTCAGCACGTGCTCCGATATCGGCATACGACGCGAGGGCTTGAATAACTTGCGCTAATGAATGACATTAGCGGGGCGGTGGTAGCATCCTGTGGATGGGCGCCGCGCCTTCTTTCGACGTGCTCGTAGTTGGATCGGGAGCCTCCGGGCTTGCCGCCGCGGTCTCCGCCGAGCGGGCCGGTGCGCGGGTCGCTCTGGCCTCGAAAGGCGCGCTGCAGTCGTGTAACTCGGCCAAGGCGCAGGGCGGGATCCAGGCGGCCTTCGGCGCCGACGACTCGCCGGAGATCCATGCCGAGGACGTCTGGCGCAGCTCGCACGAGACTGCCGACCGGCGGCTCGTCGAGGTCCTGACCGCCGAGGCACCCTCCGCGATCCACTGGCTCGAGGAGCTGGGCGTCGAGTTCACCCGCGAGAACGGCGGCTACCGGCTCGCGCGCTGCGGCGGCGCGTCGCGGAAGCGCTTGCTCCAGGTCGGCGACCGCACGGGGCTCGCGATCACGACCGCGCTCCGCGAGGCCTTCGAGGCCGGCTCCGGTACGGCGTTCCCGAAGTCTCCACTGACGGAGCTCGAGCGCGTGGAAGGCGGCTGGCGAGCCCGTTGCGGCGAGCATGTGATCGAGGCCGCGACGGTCGTCCTCGCAGCCGGCGGCCGCTGCTTCCGGGAGGCGAAGGAGCGCGGGGAGCTGTCGACGAACCATCCCGGCGCCACCGGCGAGGTAACCCAGATCGCGATCGGCCTCGGCGCCGAGTCCCGCGACCTGGACGCGCTCCAGTACCACCCCAACGGCGGCGCGTGGCCGGCGACGATGCAGGGCTACTCGATCCCGGAGACGACTCGGGCCTACGGCGCCGTCCTGCTAAACGCCGACGGCGAGGAGTTCACGGACTCCCTCGGCCCGCGCGACGAGGTCTCGCAGGCGATCTTCGAGGAAGTGGAGAAGGGCAGAGGCGTCGAGACCGAGGACGGCCGACCAGCCGTCTACCTTGACACGACTCGGATCGCCGAGGCCGACGCAGAGGTGTCTCTTCCGTACATGCTGAGGCGGTATCGCGCCGGGGGCATCGACCCTCTGGCCGAGCCGATCCTCACCTATCCGGTGCTCCACTACCAGAACGGCGGCCTGATCATCGACGAGCACGGGGAAACGACCGTGGAGGGTCTTTACGCCGCCGGCGAGATCGCCGGAGGCACGCACGGCCGCAACCGGATGATGGGCAACAGCCTCCTCGAGTGCACGGTCTTTGGCCGAAGAGCGGGCCGCGCCGCTGCTGAAAAGGCGGGGACGTGAGCACGGTCGAAACCGACGTCCAGCAGGCCGTGGAGGATGCCACAGCGCACCTCTACGTCTGGGCGCTGAAGGACATCCCGCAGGACCTCCGCGATGCACTAAAGGATGCCGCTGACCGCGAGACCTCGGTGCCCGGCCAGAGGGTCCTCCAGACCATCCTGCGCAACGTCGAGATTGCCGATGACGAGAAGAATCTCGTCTGCCAGGACACCGGGATCGCGGTCTACTACTGCAGGGTCGGCGAGCACTTCCCGCTCCACCCGGCTCGGATCTACCAGGCGCTCTACGACGGGACCGTGCGCGCGACGCTCGACCATCCGCTGCGCTCGAACACCGTCCACACGCTCACGCGCGAGAACACGGGCCCCAACGTCGGCTACCGCGTGCCGATCGTCCATTGGGAGTTCGTGCCGGACTGGGACGGGCTGGACGTCAAGTGTGTCCCCAAGGGCTCGGGCTCGGAGAACATGAGCTTTCTGAAGATGTGCGTCCCCGCCGACGGCGTGAAGGGGATCAAGCAGTTCGTGCTCGAGTCGATCGTCGGCGCCGGCGGGAAGCCCTGCCCCCCTGGGATCGTCGGCGTCGGGATCGGCGGGTCGGCGGACTACGCGATGCACCTGGCCAAGGAGGCGATCGCGAGGCCGGTCGGCTCGCGCAACGAGGATCCACTGGTCGCCCAGCTCGAGGAGGAGCTGACGGGGCTCCTGAACGAGACCGGTATCGGCCCGATGGGTCTCGGCGGTGACGTCACAGTCCTCCACTGCCACGTCGAGCATGCGGACACGCACATGACGCTGAACCCGGTTGCCGTGAACTACCAGTGCTGGGCGGCGCGCCGCGCGACGGCACATATCGCTGCTGACGGCTCCACGGAGTTCGACCGGGAAGCTTAGTGGCTCTCCCGGCAACATCCGGTGGCGCCTGGCCCGCTATCACGCGGCGCCAGGCCGCGTCCTCAGTCGCATCCGGGCTATCAAGCCCGGATGCTCCCTGCGTCCTTGCCTGGCTTGGTGCTAGCGACCCAGGCATCCATCGATGTCACCGGGAGAGCCACTAGTGGCCGAGCACCGGCTGACATTCCCTGCCTCCGAGGGCGACATCCGAAAGCTCCGGGCCGGCGACCTCGTCACCGTGGACGGGCACATCATCGGGATCCGAGACCGCTCGCACATCCGGATCTTCGACGAAGGTCTCGAGCCGCCGATGGACCTGAGCGGAGCGTTTCTGCTGCACACGGCGCCCGGGGTGCGCAAGCTGGGCCCCGGCCGCTACGAGAAGGTCTCCATCGGCACGACGACGAGCGCCCGGATGGTCCGCTTCACGGAAGGGCTCGGCCGCGACTACGGCGTGCGCGCGATCGCCGGCAAGGGAGGCCTTCCGGACGAGGCGATCGAGCCGATGCGGAAATACGGGATGGTCTACTTCGCGATCGTCGGCGGAGCTGCGGCGCTCGAGACGACGCAGATCGAGGAGATCGAGGAAGTCGCTTGGGAGGAGCTCATGCCCGAGTGCCTCTGGAAGTTTCGCGTGAAGGATTTCGGGCCGCTTTGGGTCGGCATCGATTCGCACGGGAACTCGCTCTTCCACGACGTCCAAGAGGAAGCGACCAAGCGGTTGGAGGACATCGTTGCCCGACTTTGACCTGCCCGCCCGCAACGGCGGGCTGACCCACGTCCTCGACAAGGGGCTCGGCCCACGGGCCTGGGAGGACGTGCTGGAGACGAGCGGCGACTACATCGACGTCGTCAAGCTCGGCTGGGGAACGGCGTACGTCACGCCGAACCTGAAGCGCAAGCTCGAGGTGCTGGACGGCAAGCGCGTCGTCATCGGCGGGACGTTCTTCGAGGCCATCTGGGCCCGCGGCAAGGTGGACGAATACAAGGCCTGGCTGACCGAGCTCGGCCTCACCCATGTCGAGATCTCCGATGGGGCGGTCGAGATGCCTCGCGAGGAGAAGCTGGAGTTGATCGCCGACCTTGCCCGGGACTTCACCGTGCTGTCCGAGGTCGGCTCGAAGGACTCCGAGGTCGTCTTTGCGCCGTACGAGTGGGTCGGCTGGATCAAGGAGGAGCTCGACGCCGGTTCTTGGAAGGTGATCACCGAAGCGCGCGAGGGCGGCACCGCGGGGATCTTCCGACCTACCGGCGAGATGCGCACGGGGCTGATCGACGAGATCGTCCACGACATCCAGCCGGCGGACCTGATCTTCGAGGCGCCGACGAAGGCGGCCCAGGCCTGGTTCGTGCGTCAGTTCGGGCCGGAAGTGAACCTCGGGAACATCCCGCCAGACGAGGTGATCCCGCTCGAGACGCTGCGCCGAGGACTGCGCGCCGACACCCTGAAGGAGGTACTGCTTGGCGACCGCGCCCCCGCTTCCTGAGCTCGATTTCGAGGGGATGCGCGCGGAGGAGCTCCTCCGCTGGGCCTACGACGAGTTCGGAACTGAGCTTTGCCTCACGTGCTCCTGGCAGAAGCAGTCGTCGGTGCTCGTGCACATGGTCTCGGAGCTCCAGCTCGACGTCCCGATCATCGAGCTCGACACGCATCTCTTCTTCCGCGAGACCTACGAGACGCGTGACGCGCTGGTCGAGCGCTACGGCCTCAAGCTGCTTCCGCCGCCTCCGGTGATCACCGTCGCCGAGCAGCACAAGCGGGAAGGCCCGAATCTCTGGGAGCACGATCCGGACCGCTGCTGCCACATCCGCAAGGTCGAGCCGCTCCTCGCGGCGCTCGAGCCGTACGGCGCCTGGATCTCCGGGATCCGCCGCGACCAGTCGCCGTCGCGCGCTTCGACGCCGAAAGTGCAGTGGTCGGAGCGTTACGGCGTCTGGAAGATCCATCCGCTTGTCGATTGGGACGAGCGGCTGGTCTGGGGCTACATCCAGGTCAACGAGATTCCCTTCAATCCGCTCCACGAGGCCGGATACCGGTCGATCGGCTGCATGCCGTGCACCCGGCCGACTGCGCCGGGCGAGGAGGAGCGGGCGGGACGCTGGGCCGGCTCGGACAAGCTCGAGTGCGGCATTCACCTCGATACGCCTTTGCAAGGAGGCACATGAGTCAGGACGGCGCAAGCCGGGTAGCTGAGGGAACCTCCCGGTTCCCTCAGACT
>DASSXA010000177.1:0-3945 GCA_035704315.1 Gaiellaceae bacterium | reverse complement strand
GGCGGCCAGACGATCGTGATGGTCACACACGACCCGTTGACGGCCGCCAGCGCCGACACCGTGGTGTTCCTGCGTGACGGCCGGGTCGTGGATCGGCTGCATCGACCCTCTGCCCCGCAGCTCGCAGAGCGCCTCGCCTTCTTGGAGGCTTGAGGTGCTCACCCTGTCGTGGAGCACGTTCCGCGACCGTTGGGCGCTGTTCGTCGGCGCCGTCGCCAGCATCGCGGTGGGCGTCGCCCTGACCCAATCGGCGCTCATGGTTGCGGCCTCGGCGACCCCACCCACTCGTCCGCGAGCCTGCCGTTGAGGCCCGGGAAGGCGGCTTCGGAAGCCGTGGGGAGGGTGGCGGCGACTGACGCGCAGATGGCCAGTCCGGCGAACGCGATACGGAGAACGGATCCCATGTGAACCAACCTAGAAAACTCCGGCGCGCGTGTCGTTCGCACCTCCGACACAACGAACGTCAAACGATTGACACAAGCGCGCGCCGCCGAGAGCAACCACGGGCTCCATTGAGGCTCCATAGTTTGTTGTCAGGATGGGCAATCGACTGCTTCGTGGGAGCAGCTGCTTATGATCGCGACAGGCGGTGTCACTCGAGGGATCTACGCGATGCATGTCGACGTCAATGGGATGCAGTTGTGGTTCGACGTGGAGGGGTCGGCACTCGTGCCGGACGGGAGCGAGATGCGGCAGCGGCCGACGGTGCTGCTGGTTCACGGCGGCCCGGGCGTCTGGGACCACTCGTACTTCAAGCCGGACTTCGCTCCGCTCGCCGAGCATGCTCAGGTTGTTTACCTCGACCTGAGTGGGCACGGGCGGTCGGCTTGGGGCGACACAGCCGCGTGGAGTTTCGAAGCGTGCGCGGACGACATCCGCGGCTTCTGTGACACGGTCGGGATCGCTCGACCAATCGTTTTCGGGCATTCCATGGGCGGCCCCATCGTGCTGCTCTATGGGGCACGGCATCCGGGGCATGCGGCCGGACTTGTCGTGCATTCAGGCTTCGCGCGCTTCGACATCCCGCGGCTGGTCGAGGGCTTCCGCCGCGTCGCCGGCGACGAGGTAGCGGAGATCGCGGGCCGCAGCTTCCGCGGCGAGGAAGTAGCGGACGGGGAGTGGGCTCGCGTCTCTGTCGCTTTCGGCCCACACGTTCCGGACAAGGAGCAAGGGGCTCGTCCGCGTAAGAATCTCGAGCTCAACTCGCCGGGGATGGAAGTTGTCCGCCGAACTGACATCGTCGATCAGCTCAATGCGATCACGTCTCCGACGCTTGTTGCGGTCGGTGAGCTTGACCCGGTGACGCCGGTCGGCGCGGCCGAAGAGATCGTTGATGCGCTGCCTGA
This sequence comes from Gaiellaceae bacterium, assembly GCA_035704315.1. Lineage (GTDB taxonomy): Bacteria > Actinomycetota > Thermoleophilia > Gaiellales > Gaiellaceae > JACDAN01. Next base: position 2,599 of record DASSXA010000177.1, on the reverse strand, counting down.
CGGGATCGCGCAGCTCGAGGTCATCGATGGGGCGGGTCATTGGTCATGGAAGGACGCTCCGGACCGCTTCTGGTCGGTGATGGTCGAGTTCATCGAGAGCACGACTGGCCGCGAACGCGTTTAGGCGTGAACGCTCGGTGATCGAGCAGGACCTCGCGGATCTCCTACGCGAGCACGCGGCTGCCCATCGAGTGCCGGGCGCGGCGATCGGCGTCCTCCGCAACGGCGTCGAGATGTTTCTCGGTAGTCGCGGAGCGCGGCGCAAGGAGTGATCGACGGCGTCTGCGGCGCTCCCCTCGATTCGGAGGAGAATCGAGCGTGCGAACTGAGGAGAGGGTTAAGGGGCCTGGTCCCGGATCAGGACCGGTGTACCGAGCGGCGATGCCCGGAAAACGAAGGGCGCATCTTCGATTGGGATCCGCACGCAACCGCGACTCGCCGGCTGGCTGGGAACGAGCCGCGCGGCGTGGATCGCCCACCCGCGATAGAAGTAGAGCGCGTACGGGAGCCAGACGTGATAGCGGCGCGACCAGCTCATCCTTTCGCGGCGGATCACCGTGAAGCGTCCGTCCGGCGTCGCGAACTTGCTCGCTCCAGTCGACGCGTGCACGGCGCGCCGAACGGCGCCGTTTTCGACAACAAGCAATACCTGGCGTGTCAGGTCGATCTCGAGCGCGCGTCGGAGCCGACGCCAGGGCTGCGGCCCCCGTGCGTGCCTCAGCGCCCGGCGGGTCTCCGACCCAACGACACCGTCGCGGCCTATTTGCTCCCAGCCTTGAAGGGCAACTACGGCGTACCACGTCTTGTCGCCGAAGACGCCGTCGACCTCGCCACGGTCCAGGTAGCCGAGCGTGATGAGCCGCCGCTGCAGCGACGCGACCGCCCGGCCATGGTCGCCGTAGCGCAGGTCATCTGCAGCGGCCACACCAGGCAGCGCAAGCAGGCCGACCAGCGGAGCCACAACCATGCAGCGGCGCACTCTGTCGATGCCGCGGCCGAAGTCGTAGCTGGCCCGACGTAGCACCTGCTCCTGGCCTCTGCCCCCTCGCCGCAGTGGTGACCCCATTTGGCGCCGGTTCTGCGTTCGCCCCGGCCTTCCTGCCCGTCCGGCGCTAACTCAGCCGTCCGCGATGTGGCAGGTCATCTTCGGCGGGCACTCGACGTGCTCGGCGGTCGCATCGATTCACGCTCGAGGACGCGTTCACCTTCCTCTCGGTCGCTTGCGACGCGGGAATCGCGCAGGCCTGCAAGCCCGCGCCGCACTTCGGCACCGTCGCGCGCTTCTCGATCCAGAAGATCGACGCGACGCTCGCTCCGTTCTCGGCCTGACCGTCGCGCTCGATAGCGGAATCAGACCGACGGGAGATGTTGCTCTCGGCGCTGACCGAGGCGCCGGACCGCTTCCAGCGCCGTACGACTAACCGCCGAGCGAATCATCTCCCAGCCGACAGCCCGATTCCCGTGGACCAGACGCGCCAGCTCGCCGAGCCGGCGATTGCGCAGGTACAGGTTTGCGTAGCACTTGAGCTGGTATCGCTTGAGCTGGCCGAGGCTGACATTCTCGAGCTCGAGCACACCGCTCGAGTACTTGTCGAAGTCCTCCCACCCACCGGAAAGGAACCGGTAGCCGCCCTCTCCCCGCAGCGCCATCTCGTGGATCGGTGTGCCGGGAAACGGCGTCATGATCGAGACCGAGAGCTGGTGGGGGTTGATCTTCGCGATGAAGGCGATTGTGTCCCGGATCTGCGCATGTGTCTCGTCCGGGTGGCCGAGAATGAACTTGCACCAAACTCTGAGCCCGTTGGCCTTCGCCAAGGCGACGGCGTACTCGACCTGCTCGAGCGTGATTCCCTTCTTGATCTTCTCCAGGACTTCGGGGTTGCCAGTCTCCACGCCGAGCTCGAGCGTCTCGAAGTTCGCTGTCTTGAGCAGGCGCATGAACTCCTCGTCGGCGCGGTCGACTCGCGTCTGCGCCGAAAACTGCACTCGCTGGTGAATGCCGCGCGAGAGGATCTCCTCGAGGATGGCCTTCGTACGGCCCATGTGGAGCCCGAACGTCTCGTCCTCGATCCGGATGCGCTTCGGGCGGTAGCGCTCCAGAATCTCCTCGACCTCGTCGAGCACATTCGCCGGGGTTCGATAGCGCGGCTTGAAGCCGGAATTGTGGGAGCAAAAGACGCACCGGAACGGGCAGCCGCGATGCGTGATCAACGGCAGCGTCTCGACACGCCGGAACAGGTCCCATGCAGGGAACGGAAGCGCGTCGTAGTCGTCCGGAGGCGGGCGCGGAGGGCCCATCACGAGGTCGTCTCCCCTCCGCGAAACAAGCCCCGGGATCGCCGAAGGATCGGCGCCGTGCTCCAATGCGTCGACCAGTTCGCGCACGAGGTATTCGCCCTCGCCGACGCATGCGTAGTCGAAGCCGTCTCCTTCCTCCAGCGCCCCTTGCCCGACTGCGTTGACGTGCGCTCCGCCGACGATGACGGGGACATCGGAGCGATTGCGCTTGACGCGCGCTGCGATGTCGACGGCGCGGGGGTACTCGACCGTCATGCACGTTATGCCCACCAGGTCGGGCCGCGTCTCGCGCACCCGGGCC
>DASSXA010000134.1:0-5057 GCA_035704315.1 Gaiellaceae bacterium | reverse complement strand
TCGAAGACGATCGCGTCGCGGTAGAGCCGCGGCAGCGGCGAGAAGTCCTCGATCGTCCCGTTGCCGCCAAGTGTCTCGATCCCGCGCCGCACGACCTGCGTGGCGGTCAGCGACGTGACGAACTTGTTGCCGTTCACGAGGAGCCGGTGCCAGATCACGTCCTCGTCGGTCGCCGAGCCGTCGTCGATCCTCGCGACGAGCTCCGTCAGCTGCGTGGACGATGCGAACGCCGCCGCCTCTTCGCTCCTCATCACGGCCAGGTTCTCCCGGACGAGGGGGAAGCGGTCGATCGCGCCTCCGAACGCCTGTCGCTCATGGGCGAATCCTGAAGCCTCGAGGAACGCCCGCTTCATCAGCCCGGTCGAGCCGACCGAGTTCAGCCAGCGCGAGGTGTTGAGGACGCTGACCGCCGTCTTGAAACCGTCCTCGAGCGGCCCGAGCGGATAGGCGGCAGCGCCCTCGAACTCGATCTCGCCGGTGGCGAGCGCCCGCGTCCCGAGCTTGTCCTTCAGCCGCCGGATGCGAAAGCCGCCTCCATCGCGCGGAACGAGGAAGCAACCGATCCCCAGCGTCCCGTCGGGAGCCCCCCGCGGCCGGGCCGTCACCACGAACTGGTCCGCATCCGCGATGGAGCAGAACCACTTCTCGCCGTGGAGCCGCCAGAGGTTGCCGTCCGGGACGGCCTCCACCCGATTGGCGCCGACGTCGGAGCCGCCTTGGCGCTCGGTCAGGAACTGCGCCCCCCGCTGAGCACGGTCGTAGTCGGTCTCCAGGAGCGGCGGCAGAAAGCGTTCGCGTAGCTCGTCCGAAGCTTTCGTCCGCAGCGCACGCACGAGCCCGGCGGTGCAGACCACCGGGCACGCATGCCCACCCTCGCCGGCCTGGGCAAGGGCGTAGAAGAGCGCCGCCTGCTCGCGCGCCGGCGCGCCGACGATCCCCGAGGCCCATACCGCCCTCCCCGCGCGATGGTAGGCGGGATCGAATTCGACCTGCCCATCGGCGCCGAGCCGAGGCGGATTTCGCTCCGCCTCAGAGACGGCCGGGTCGACAACGTCCATCACGACAGTGAGGAAGTCGCTGGTGACGGCGATCATCACCGATATAGGCTAAGCGTCATGGACCTGCGCGACAGCCCGGACGAGGCCGCTTTTCGCGACGGGGTCCGCGCATGGCTCCAGGAGAACCTTCCGGCGGGCGAGCCGCGGGAGTGGAGCCGCAGGATCTACGACGCCGGCTATGCCGGCCTGACCTGGCCGGAGGAGTACGGCGGCCGGGGCGCGCCGTACAGCCACCAGGCGATCGTGCTGGAGGAGTTCGCACGCGCCGAGGCGCCGCCCCACATGGGCGTGATCGGCCTCGGGATGGCGGGCCCGACGATCATGGCCCACGGAACCGAGGAGCAAAAGCGCCGCTATCTCCCGAAGATCCTGTCGGCGGAGGACATCTGGTGCCAGGGCTTCTCAGAGCCGGGCGCCGGCTCCGACCTCTCGGCTGTCCGCACCTCGATCGAGGCGCGCAACGGCTCGTTCGTGGTCAGCGGCCAGAAGGTCTGGTCGTCGTTCGCACACATCGCCGACCACTGCATCCTCGTTGGCCGCAGCGATCCCGCGTCGCAGCGCCACGAGGGCCTCACCTACCTCATCGTGGACATGAGGGCGCCGGGCGTCGAGGTGCGCCCGCTGCGCCAGATCACGGGTGAGGCGGAGTTCAACGAGATCTTCCTCACCGACGTCGAGGTGCCGCGGGACAACCTGCTCGGCGAGATCGGCGCGGGCTGGCAGGTCGCGATGACGACGCTGCTCCACGAGCGCGGGACGCTCGGCTTCGCACTCGGCGGAGCGCTCGAGGCGCAGGTGCAGAAGCTCGTCGCCCTGACGAAAGAGCGCGGCGCCGACGACCCGATCATCCGCGACCGCGTCGCCCAGGAGTGGATCGAGCTCCAGGCGCTGAAGCTGACCAACTATCGCTCCCTGACAACACTGATGCAGACCGGAATCCCAGGCCCGGAAGGCTCTGTCTCCAAGCTCCACTGGTCGGAGCAGAACCAGCGGCTGACGAAGCTGGCGATGGAGATCCTCGAGGGCGAGGACGACGGCTACTGGCGCCACCAGCAGCTGCGAAGCCGCGGGAACACGATCGAGGCCGGAACCTCCGAAATCCTCCGGAACATCATCGCCGAGCGGGTTCTCGGCCTTCCGAGGTCGCGCTGATGCAGTTCGCGTTCACCGAAGAGCAGGAGCTGCTCCGCCGCGAGGCGCGCGACGCGCTGATGAACGGCGGCTGGACGAAGGAGGAGATCAGCGCAGCCGAGCTCGGGTTCGTCGATCAGGCGGTCCTGTACGAGGAGGCCGGCCGCGCCAACGTCGGCGAGTCGCTCTTCGACGAGTCGCGGCCCGAGGATGAGCGACTCGCAGCGCTCGCACTCGAGGCCGTTGGGATCGGAAAGAAGGCGCTCGAGCTCGGGATCGAGCACGCGCAGAACCGCGAGCAGTTCGGGCGCAAGATCGGCGTCTACCAGGCCGTCTCGCACAAGCTCGCGGACACCTTTGTCGAGACCGAGCTGGCCCGCTCGATCGCCTACTGGGCGGCTTGGTGCGTCGCCGAGGACGATGAACAGGCTCCCATCGCGACGGCGGCGGCCAAGTCGTACGCGGGCGATGCGGCGGTCGCCGCTTGCGAACGCTCGATCCAGGTGCACGGCGGCATCGGCTTCACCTGGGAGCACGTGCTGCACGAGTACTACAACCGGGCGCTCTGGATTCAGGCCTACGGCGGCTACCCGCGTCGGCAGCGGGCGAAGATCGCCGCCTGGCTGCTCGATTGACGCGGACGGTCCTTGTCACCGGCGCCTCAACCGGCATCGGGCGGGCTTGCGCCGACGCGCTCGCGAACGCGGGATGGCGCGTGCTGGCCGGCGTGCGCCGCCCGGGTGACGCTCCGGAGAAAACCGAGGAGGTCCTGCTCGACGTCACTTCGGCGGAGCAGATTCGCGCTGCCGCGGGTCTCGTCGACGAATTGGACGGCCTCGTCAACAACGCCGGAATCGCGCGGGCCGCGCCGCTCGAGTTCATCCCGCCCGACGAGCTCCGCCACCAGCTCGAGGTCAACGTCGTCGGGCACGTCGCCGTCACGCAGGCCTTCTTGCCGGCGCTGCGGCGCGCGCGAGGCCGGATCGTCTTCATGGGCTCGATCGCAGGGAAGAGCGCCCTGCCGTTCCTCAGTCCATATGCCGCGTCGAAGCACGCGCTGGAAGCGGTCGCCGATTCGCTGCGCGTCGAGGTCCGTCCCTTCGGCATCCGCGTCTCGATCATCGAGCCGGGCTCGATCAAGACGCCGATCTGGACGCGCTCGACGGAGCACGCTGACAAGGTGATCGCTGCCGCAGACGCGAGCATCGACGACCTCTACGGACGGCGGATCGCCTCCTTCAGGAAACTCGCGCTTCAGCGCGGAGCCGGAGGCGCGCCGCCTGAAAACGTCGCCAGAGTCGTCGTCGAGGCCCTCACGTCTGAACGGCCCCGCACTCGCTACCTCGTCGGCCGCGACGCCAGGCTTCGAGCCGGATTCGAGCGCCTTCCGGACCGGCTGCGGGACCGAATCTACGAACGGATCCTGCTCAACAACCGTTAGGAGGCACCGTGGGGCACGCCAAGGGATCGATCGACGAGTTGGGTGAGGGACCCGGCTTCCGCAGCGTCCGGCGGGCGCTCGGGGTGACGGCGTTCGGCGTCAATGCGGTCGTCTACCCGCCGGGTCAGGAGGGGTTTCTGCACTATCACGACGAACAGGACGAGCTCTACTTCGTACACAGTGGGCGTGCATCGTTCGAAGTCGACGGCGAAGAGTTCGAGCTCGGGCCGGGCGGTGTCGTCTACGTCGAATCGACGACCCCGAGGAAGGTCAACAACTGGACCGACGAGGACCTCGTCATGCTTGTCGTCGGTGGCAAAGAGGGGTACGTGGGCCGCGACGGGCAGCTCGTCGACGCCGAGCGGGATCTCCCGCGCCGCCAGAGCTTTACGAGCGGCGGGAAATAGGGAACGATTTCGGGGTGGGTCCTACCTAGGAGGGGTGCGGCAATGAACGGCTTGATGATGGACTACCAGCTCTCGCTCCCGCCGATCCTGGATCGCGCGGAGACGTTCTTCGGCGACAAGGAGGTCGTCACCAGGCTTCCCGACAAGAGCTTCCACCGTTACACGTACCGGGACATGGCGGCGCGGGCTAGGCAACTGGCGGTTGGCCTGCAGAAGCTCGGCCTCGACCGCGGAGATCGCGTCGCGACGCTCTGCTGGAACCACTACCAGCACCTGGAGGCCTACTTCGGGATCCCGTGCGGCGGGTTCGTTCTGCACACGCTCAACCTCCGGCTCCACCCGTCCGACCTCGCGTACGTGGCCGCCCACGCGGACGACCGCGCGGTCATTGTCGACCGCAGCCTCGTCCCGCTCCTCGAGCAGTTCCAGGGTGAGACCAACATCGAGCACGTCTTCGTCGTCGAGGACTCATACGAGGATCTGCTCGGCTCGGCGAGACCCGACGAATGGGAAGACCCGCAGCTCGACGAGCGCGAGGCGGCGGCGATGTGCTTTTCGAGCGGGACGACCGGGCGCTGCAAAGGCGTGGTCTACTCACACCGCTCGACCGTGCTGCATGCGCTCGGCGTCGCGACCACCTCACCGCTCGGGCTACGCGTTGCGCACGGCGACACGCTGCTTCCGGTCGTCCCGATGTTCCACGCGAACGCTTGGGGCTACCCCTATCTCGCGGCGATGCTCGGCACGAAGCTCGTCTTCCCCGGTCCGCACCTCGACCCGGAGAGCCTGCTCGAAGACTTCGTGCAGGAGAAGGTCACCTGGACCGCCGGAGTGCCGACGATCTGGCTCGGGATGCTGCAGATGCTGGACGCAGACCCGGGCCGCTGGGACCTTTCGCACATGAAGGGCATGCTCGTGGGAGGCTCGGCGGTGCCTCGCGCGATGATCGCGGCGTACAAGGAGCGGCACGGCATGAATGTCGTGCAGGGCTGGGGCATGACGGAGACGTCGCCCGTCGCT
>DASSXA010000087.1:0-8690 GCA_035704315.1 Gaiellaceae bacterium | reverse complement strand
CCCGGTGACCGAAGAGGCCCTGCGGCCTGATCAGCAGGACTATCAGCAAGACGACCAACGCAGCCGGAAGTCGGAGCTCACCGCCGATGAAGTCGACGTAGGTTCCGAGGATGTTGATCAGCACGCCGAGGATGAGACCTCCGGCAACTGCGCCGATCGGACTGTCGATCCCCCCGAGCACCGCCGCAGCGAACGAGTAAATCAGGATCACCAGCATCAGATTCGGGTCGAGGAACTGGCTCGGCGCGGCCATCATGCCGGCGACGGCTCCCAGCACGGCGGCCAAGCCCCAGCCGAGAGCGAGCATCCAGCCGACTCTGACGCCGAGCAACCGGCTCGCGTCCTGGCTGTTCGCGACCGCCCGCATGACGAGACCGAGCGTCGTGAAGCGGAAGAACGCCCAGAGCAGGAGGACGGTGGCGAGACAGACGCCCAGGACGCCCAGGTCCTGGTACGAGATCACGACACCGGCGATCTCGGTCGTCCCGTTCGGGAAGGGACTGTCGAAGGCCTTCACCTCAGGGTTCCAGATCCACCCGCTGAGCCCATTGAGTGCGATCAACAAGCCGATGGTCACGATCACGATCACGATCTCAGGCCGGTGCTCGACCGGCCGGATGATGATCCGCTCGATTGCCGCCCCGCCGACGAACGCGATGACGAGCGTGAGCGCGAAGGCAGGCCAGTACGACATGTGATGCATGAGCGACCAGGCGATGAACGTCGTGAAAGTCGCCATCTCGCCCTGGGCGAAGTTGAGGATGTCGGTCGTCCGGTAGATGAGCACAAGTGCGAGCGCGAGGCTGGCGAAGATCGCGCCCTGTGAGAGCCCGCTGACGATCTGCTGGGCGTACCCCGACCAGCTGAACGCCTCTTCGGTTTGGGTGAGCAGCAACCCGAGGAGGACCAGCAGCGCGACGGCGCCCACAATCGAGCCGACACCGAGGAGGAGGGTCCTCAGCACGGGCCCAACGCTGAGCTCGAACCGGGCTACTCGTGCCGGGACCGCCATCAATAACCCACTGAGGCGCCGCTAGCGGTGCCGTTTTCAGGACACGCGGGCTCTCCCCGCGTGTCCGTCTGAAATGACCGGTCGAGAACAAGCATGGTCAGTAGCCGAGGTACGACTTTCGGACGCCCTCGTGACGCTGGAGCTCTTCGCTCGTCCCCTCCACCGCCACCTTTCCGACCTCTAGCACGTACGCTCGCGAGGACACGTCCAGCGCGATCGTCGCGTTTTGCTCGACGACGAGCACTGTCAACCCTTCTTCCTCGTTCAAGCGCTGGACGATCGCGAACAGCTCGCGGACGACGGTCGGCGCGAGACCGAGCGACGGCTCGTCGAGCATGAGCAGGCGCGGGCGCGAGACGAGCGCCCTGCCGAGCGCCAGCATCTGCTGTTCGCCCCCGCTGAGGGTCGCGGACGGCTGCTCGCGCCTCCGTTCGATCCAGGGGAAGTAGCCGATGACACGCTTGGCCTCTGGTTCGAAGCCGCCGCGGCGACCGCGGCCCACGGACCCCATCCGCAGGTTCTCCCACACGGTGAGCTCGGGAAAGAGGCCGCGGCCCTCGGGGACATGGGCGATGCCGAGCCGAGCGGCGAACTCCGGGCTCCGACGCGCGATTCCGCGGCCTGCGAAGGCGATCTCGCCCGACGTGCGGGTCATGCTCGAGATCGCTCGAAGCGTCGTCGTTTTCCCCGCTCCGTTCGCTCCCAGCAGCGCGACGACTTCGCCTTCGTCTACGCGGAGCGAGACGCCGTGGAGCGCACGGATGGGACCGTAGCGAGCATGGACGTCTTTCAGCTCAAGCAGCGGCATCCTCGCCTCCGAGATAAGCCTCGATGACGTCTGGGTCCTGTTGGACCTCGCGCGGGGTTCCCTCCGCGATCTTCCGCCCGAAGTTGAGGACGTGAACGCGCTCACAGACGCTCATCACGAGCGCCATGTGGTGCTCGACGATCAGGATGGTCAGGTCGAAGTCCTTCCTCAGCCGTCTGATCAACGAGCCGAGCTCCCCCACCTCCTCGTGGTTGAGGCCTCCCGCCGGCTCGTCGAGCAGCAGCAGCCGCGGGCGGGAGACCAGGGCACGGGCGAGCTCGATCCGCTTCAGCGTTCCGAAGGGCAGGCCTGCGGCCGGGCGGTTCGCCAGGTGGCCAAGGCTGAGGTAGTCGAGCGTCTCGTGCGCGAGGGACTGTCCCCGGCGCTCTCCGAACGGGCGTAGCCGCGTGTGGGCGCCGACGAGGATGTTCTCCGCGACCGTCATCGTGGGAAAGAGAACGACGTTTTGGAAGGTTCGGGCGACGCCGCTGCGGATCACTCTGTACGGCCGGGTCTTGAGCAGGTCGCGGCCGTCGAACACCACGCGCCCCCCATCAGGCTTGTAGAGACGGGTGATGACGTTGAAGAGGGTTGTCTTCCCGGCCCCGTTCGGACCAATGAGACCAGCGATGGTTCCCTCGTCCAACGCCAGCGAGACGTCGTCCAGGGCAACGATGCCTCCGAACCTGCGCGTGACGTTGTCGACTGTCAGGAGCGCCACAGGGCGACGATCATACGGTGCTGATGCTTGAACTTGACGGTGGAGTCCGCCGCGTCACCTTCGCGCTGCCGCTCGGGATCGATCACGTCCATTGCTATCTCCTTCCGTCTTCGGAGGAAGGGTGGACGCTCGTCGATACGGGGTTGGGACTTCCCGATGCTCCCGAGCGGTGGGCCGAGATCCTCGGCGGGCTCGACGCGCCGGTACGACGGATCGTGGTGACGCACTTCCACCCCGATCACGTGGGTGCCGCTGAGGATGTTCGTGGGCTCACGGGCTCGCCGGTGCACCAGGGCCGGGAGGACTACGACCAGTGCGTTCGCACCTGGGGCGCCCCGCGCGCTCCCGAGCGGATGCCGGAGTACCTGCGGCGACACGGCGTGCCCCCGTCCGACATCGAGTCGTTTCGGGCTGAAGCGGCTGCATTCGTCCAGCTCGTCCGGTTCGCGCCTGATCCGGAGCTCCTGGACGCCGGCGACGAGATCGACGGGTGGGAGGTGCTGGAACTCCCCGGCCACGCGGACGGGCACATTGCGCTGCTCCGGGACGGCGTTCTCGTAGCCGGCGACACGCTGCTCGGATCGATCACGCCCAACGTCGGTCTGTATCCGGATTCGCGGCCAGACCCACTCGGCGACTACCTGTCGTCGCTCGAGCGGATTGCGCAACTCGGGCCGCGGCTGGCTCTTCCCGGTCACGGCGAGGTGCTCCGCGACCCCGCCGGCAGGGCGCGGGAGCTGATCGAACACCATGCCGAGCGCCTCGAGCGGACAGCGGAGGCGCTCGACGGCCGGCCGCAGAGCGCGTACGACGTCTCGTTCTCGCTCTTCCCCGAGCCGCTGTCGCCGACCCTTCGCCGCTTCGCTCTCGCCGAGACGCGCGCCCACCTCGAGTACCTCGTCCGCAGGGACGGGGCCCGCAGCGTCGACGACGGGGAACGCGTTCTGTACGCCGCTTCCGGGTAGGCCCGGCTGTCACGCTAGGAGCCCAGCGGCACGAGCCGCGCGCCCGTCGCCTTGAACGACGCGACCACGGGCACCCCCGGCGCGAGCTCCAGCTCCCTCGCGGCGGCCGCGGTGACCTCGGCCGTAAGAGGACCGACTCGTACCCGCACTCGGTCTCCGTCCGGCACGACGGCCGCGATCGGAGCCCGGAGATGGTTTCGCGCAGAGTCCGCCGGCGCTGAACGGGCGAGCGTGATCTCCCACGGATGGACGACGACGCCCACGCGCCCTACCCCGCGCTCGGCCGAATACACGAGCGTCCCGTCGTCGAGCTCGACCTCCGTGAGCCCGTCCGGACCAGCCCGCGCCCGGCCGGGCAAGAGGACGCTCCCCGTCAGGCTCGCGACGAACGGATCGGCGGGCTCCAGGACGAGCTCGGCTGCAGTGCCCATCTGCAGCAGCTTCCCGTCGAGGACGACGCCGATGCGGTCGGCGAGCGCCGCCGCGTCCTCGAAGTCGTGAGTGACGAGCAACGTGGGTAGGCGCACCTCGCGGAGCAGCTCCTGGAGCTCCGCACGAACAGCGTTGCGAGTGTGCGCGTCCAGCGCCGAAAGCGGCTCGTCGAGAAGCAGTACCGCCGGCTCCCGCGCGAGCGCCCTCGCGAGCGCAACGCGCTGGCGCTCGCCGCCGGAGATCTCCGCTGGCCGCGACCCTGAAAGCTGCTCGATCGCGAAGCGCTCGAGCAGCTCGTCCACTCGCTCGACTCCTCCGAAGGCGACGTTCTTCCGCACTGACAGGTGCGGAAAGAGGGCGTAGTCCTGGAACACGTAGCCGACCGAGCGTTCCTCGGGCGGCCGGTCGATCCGCCGCGCGGTGTCGAGCCACACCGCCGAACCGAGCGCAATCCGGCCAAGATCCGGCCGGACGAGCCCCGCAATCGCCCGCAGCACCGTCGTCTTCCCCGCGCCGGACGGCCCCACGAGAGCAACCGTCTCGCGGCCGACCTCGAGCGCTAGGTCGAGGCGGAGCGTGCGAAGAGCGACCGCGATGTCGAGCGTGAGCCGGTCCACTGCGGGAGAATCTTCACGGCGAGAAGGATCGCGCCGCTCACAAGCACGAGCGCCGCGCTGATAGCCAGGGCCGCATCGAGGCTGACGTCGAACTCCTGGTAGATCGCCGTCGAGACGGTCTGGGTGACGCCCTGGAGGCTGCCGGCGAACATGATCGTCGCGCCGAACTCTCCGAGCCCGCGAGCGAGCGCGACGGCCGCCCCGGCGCCGAGGCCTCCCCCGGCGAGCGGCAGGGCAACGCGCCAGAAGGTCTTCGCGGGACTGGCGCCGAGCGTCCGCGACGCGTCCAGCATCGTCCGATCGATGGACTCGAACGAGGCGATCGCCTGCCGGACATAGAACGGGCTGGCCACGAAGGTGACTGCGAAGACAACAGCGACCTGCGTGAAGCCGATCGTGATTCCGAGCGCGTCGAGCTCATCTCCGAGTAGCCCCAGTCGCCCGAATGCGAAGATCAGCCCGATCCCCGCGACGGCCGGCGGCAGGACGAGCGGTAGCTCGAGGATCGTAACGACGAGCGCACGCCCCGGGAAGCGGCGGGTCGCGAGAAAGTAGGCCGCGGGCGTCCCGACGCTGAGGATCAGGGCCATCGCGATCGCGTTCGTCTTCAGCGTCACGCGAAACGCGTCGCGCGCAATGTCGCTGCGCAGTCCGTCGACCAGCCGGTCGAGGCCGACCTGCCAGAAGATCGCAACGATCGGAAGCGCCAGAAACGTGACCGCGACGACAACAGCCACCACCAGGACGGTGTTGAATGCGTGCTTCACCGCAGGCCGAAGCCGGCCTGCGTGAGCAGACGCCGCGCCCGGCCGTTCGTCAGGATCATCCGCACCCATGCTCGGGCCGCGGCCTTGTTCCGGCTGGAGCTGACGACGGCGATCTCGTAGCGAACCTTCGGCTGAGCCCATGCCGGAATCACAATCGCGCGCACCCGATCCCTGACCGGCTGGACATCCGTGCGATAGACGAAGCCGGCGTCGGCTTCGCCGAGTGCGATCTTTCCGACGATGCTCTTGACGTCCGGCTCTTCGCTCACGACCTTCGAGAGGACGCTCGTCATTCCGAGGTTGCGCAGCACCTGCCGCGTGTACGCGCCGATCGGCACCCGTGCCGTCCCGATCACGAGCTTGACGCTCTTGCGTCTGAGCTCGAAGACGCTCGACAGCCCCGCAGGGTTCGAGCGCGGGATCGCGAGCACGAGCTTGTTCGAGGCGAACGTCCGCGGCTTCTCGACGCGCCGCTCGCGGTAGAGATCCTGCGTGAAGTTCGGCGCCGCCGACGCGAAGATGTCGGCGGGAGCGCCCTGGCGGATCTGCAACGCGAGTTGGTTCGAGCCTGCGAAGTTGTACGCAGGTCGCCGATCGATGCGCGGGAACACTTCGGTCAGCGACGCGGCGGCGTAGATCGTCAGTCGCGGCGCGGCCGCCGTCTCCGCCTGCGCCAGCTGTGGAAGCGCCGCGATCAGCGCGAGCCCGACAACCGCAGCGGCTTTCCGCATCAGCCCCCTCTCACCATCACGGACGTCGCCTTCACAAGCGCCGTCGCGGCCATCCCCTTGCGGAGGCCGAGCTCGTCGACTGCCTCCCGAGTAACGATTGCGACGATTCGCGCCGGCTCGGTTACGTCGATCTCGACCTGTGCGAGTAGGCCGTCGGTCTTCACCTCACGCACAACGCCGTGGAAACGGTTCCGGGCGCTCAAGTCACGCGTCTCCTGTCCCTTCAGCCGAGCGATCTCGACCGCAGGCACGAGCCGCCGGTTCGCTTCGTCGCGCCGCGTCTTGATCCGGCCGGCACGGTCCCACCGGCGGAGCGTGTCGAGACTGATCCCGAGTGCGCGGGCCGCCTCCGAGGCCGTGTAGAGCGCCTTGTCGTTCACGTGATCACCCCCAGAACGGCGCCAACTCCGTCGCTCCTTCGATGCCGAGCACCCTCGGCATCGCAGCACCGAACACAGCGCCGCCCGCTAGTGAGCTCAGGTACGAGCCGAAGCCACACCAGGTCGTCCTCGGTCGCCGCCCGGGCAAGCCCAGCCCCGCCGAGCGCGAGAAGCGCCGCGGAGAACGCGAACTGCCGCCGACTAAGACTCGTCCGCATAGGCATCGCCTATGCGACCCTATCGCGTTCGGCTCGGTACTGTCGCAGCGATGGACGACCGCACTCCCGCCTGGGGCATCGAGCCAGTCCCTGAGCGGCTGCGCGTACTCGGGCTCTTCGACCTCACCTCCCTGTGGGGAAACCTCGGCGTCTCGCTGCTGGTGCTCGTCATCGGCGCGCTCCTCGTCCCCGCGCTCACGCTCCGCGACGCCCTGCTCGCGATCATCGTCGGCAGTGTGATCGGAAACGCCATGGTCGGCGTCGCCGGTCTGATCGGCGCGGACGCACGCGTGCCGGCGATGGTTCTTCTCCGCGCTCCGCTCGGCCGCCGCGGCTCCTACATCCCGACCGCGCTCAACGCGCTCCAGTGCCTCGGCTGGGCCACGTTCGAGCTGATCATCATCGCGGCGGCTGCGAGCGCGCTCTCGGACAGAGTCTTCGGTTTCAAGGCCAAGCCGGCCTGGACGATCGGCTTCGGGATCCTGACCGCGGTGTTCGCACTGCTCGGCCCCGTCGGGTTCGTCCGCCGGGTGCTTCGCCGCTTCGGGGTTTGGCTCGTGCTCGCGTCGCTCGTCTACCTGACGTGGTGGGCCCTGTCGGAAGCGGACCTGGGCGCTCTCTGGGACGCACCCGCGCAGGGCGGATCCACCTTCTGGCTCGGCGTCGACCTCGTGATCGCGATCACCGTCTCCTGGGTGCCGCTCGTCGCGGACTACACGCGCTTCGCCCGCGACCGCAGCTCTGCCTTCTGGGGCTCGGGCGTCGGGTACTTCCTCGGCGGTACGTGGATGCTCGGCCTGGGCGTGATCGTCGTGCTCTCGAGAGGGGTCAGCGACCCCGTCCAGATCCCAACGGCCGTCGCCGCCGCGGGCCTCGCGGCAGCCCTCGCCCTCCTGGCGGTCACCATCGACGAGACCGACGAGGCGTTCGCGAACGTCTACTCGACCGCCGTTTCGATCCAGAACGTGGTGCCGAGACTCCCCCAGCGGGCCCTGATCGTTTTCATCACCGCGCTGACTACGGCCGGCGCGCTGCTGATCCAGCTGCGCAACTACGAGTCGTTCCTGCTCCTGCTCGGCTCCTTCTTCGTGCCGCTGTTCGGCGTCCTGCTCGCCGACTGGCTCGTCTCGGGAGCCCACTACACGCAGGGCCAGATCTTCTCCGCGCCGGATTGGAGACCCGAGCTGATCGCCGCCTGGCTGGTCGGTTTCCTGCTCTACCACTGGCTCCACGAGCCGCCCCTCGGCCCCTCCTGGTGGGTCGACATCGTGCAGCAGACCGGGCAGCCGAACCTGGGTATCGGTGCGTCACTTCCGAGCTTCGGGGCGTCGTTCGTGCTGGCCTTTGGACTCAGTTCGCTCGGGTCTCGCTTGCCGCAGCCTGCCTCCAAGTGGTAAGCACAGTCGGGCAGCGTGGCCGAGGTTCAGTTCTCAGACGTGGCGAAGGTTTTTCCGGACGGCACAAGGGCCGTTTCCGACCTCACGCTGGAGGCTCAGGACGGCGAGTTCATGGTTCTCGTCGGCCCGTCGGGCTGCGGAAAGACGACGGCGCTCCGGATGGTCGCCGGCCTGGAGGACATCTCCGAAGGCGAGATCAGGATCGGCGACCGGGTCGTCAACCAGCTGCCGTCGCGTGACCGTGACATCGCGATGGTCTTCCAGAGCTACGCGCTCTATCCGCACCTGAACGTCTACGAAAACATCGCGTTCAGCCTGCGCCTTCGCAAGGAGCGGAAGGGCGAGATCGACCGGCGTGTGCGCGAGGCCGCTCAAATCCTCGATCTCGAGCCGTTCCTCGACAAGAAGCCGCGTGCGCTCTCAGGGGGCCAGCGCCAGCGCGTGGCCATGGGCCGGGCGATCGTGCGCCAGCCCGCAGCGTTTCTGATGGACGAGCCGCTCTCGAACCTCGACGCCAAGCTCCGCGTCCAGATGCGCGCCGAGATCAGCCGGCTGCAGCGCAACCTCGGCACGACGACGATCTACGTCACGCATGACCAGGTCGAGGCGATGACGATGGGCGACCGCGTGGCGGTCATGCGG
>DASSXA010000004.1:0-10116 GCA_035704315.1 Gaiellaceae bacterium | reverse complement strand
CCGAGCAGGAGGATGTTGGACTTCTGTAGCTCGACGTCCGACTCCTCCGATCCCATCTGCACGCGTTTGTAGTGGTTGTAGACGGCGACGGCGAGCGTGCGCTTCGCTTCCTCCTGGCTGACGACGTAGTCGTTGAGGACGCTGTAGATGTCCTTCGGGCGGGGAAGGTTCTCGAGGTCGAGCTGTGAGGGAGCGGTGAGCTCCTCGTCGATGATCTCGTTGCAGAGATCGATGCACTCGTCGCAGATGTAGACGCCGGGACCGGCGATCAACTTCTTGACCTGTCGCTGGCTCTTCCCGCAGAAACTGCAGAGAAGCTGCTCGTTCCCGTCGCTCGCCCTGGCCACTAGATCTCCTTCTACTCCGAATTCGCGCCGAGCACTAGTGCTTGCTCGAATCTCGGCTGCTGATCACCTGGTCGATGATGCCGTATTCCTTTGCATCCTGCGCGTTCATGAAGTAGTCGCGGTCCGTGTCGCGTCCAACCTTCTCAAGGTCCTGGCCGGTGTGCTCGGAGAGGATCTCCTCGAGCCGGCGCTTGAGGTTGAGGGTCTCGCGGGCGCGGATCTCGATGTCTGCGGCCTGGCCGCCGGGGCCCGAGGGTGTCCAGACCTGGTGGATCAGGATCTTGGCGTTCGGCAGCGCCATCCGCTTCCCTTTCGCGCCCCCCGCCAGCAGCAGCGCGCCCATCGACATCGCAATCCCGACGCAAATGGTCTGGACGTCCGGCTTGATGAACTGCATCGTGTCGTACACCGCGAGCCCGGCGTACACATCTCCACCAGGGGAGTTGACGTAGACGGCGATGTCCTTGTCGGGATCCTCGGACTCGAGGTGGAGCAGCTGAGCGATGATCAGGTTCGCGATCTGATCGTCGATCGGCGTGCCGAGGAAGATGATTCGTTCGTTCAGCAGGCGCGAGTAGATGTCGAATGCGCGCTCTCCGCGCGACGTCTGCTCGATCACCATGGGGACTAGCGGGCTCATGCAGGCTCCTTGCTACCGGGGGTCCACAACTTCGTAGCGATCTCGGGTTTCTCCTTCTCGGGGGTCCAGAGCTGGTCTCTCGCGCGGGCGAGCTCCATCGGAATCCTCTTCGCCTCGTCCGCGATTCGGTCGAGCGCTCTGCGCATGCGGAGGTCCGCGCGAAGCGCGTCGTAACGGCCGGCTTCGCGGATCTGGCCGATGAGCTGTTCCGCGTCCTCGTCCGCTCCCTCCGCCTCCTCGCGGATGAGCGCGTCGACATCCTCGTCGGAGACCTCGATGCCGAGCTTGTCGGCGGCTGCCTCGAGCACGATCTCACGCGCCAGCGACTGCCGCGCCTCTGCCTCTATGTCGGCCTGGATCTCCTGCGGAGTGCGGTTCGAGAGCTGGAGGTACGCCTCGGCGCTCAAGCCGCGCCGTTCGAGCGAACGGACGAGAGCGTTCCAGAGCTCGACGGCCCGCGCCTGGACCAGGCCGTCGGCGACCTCGACGTTAGTGGCTTCCACCAGTGCGTCGACGGCAGCGGCGCGGAACTGGTTCTCGAGGTGTTCCTCGAGCTGGCCGCGCAGCCGTCCTTCGATCTCGGAGCGCAGGTCGTCCAGCGTCGAGAACTCGCTCGCCGCTTTCGCGAGGTCGTCGTCGACGGGTGGCAGCACCTTTTCCATGACCTCCTTCATCTCGGCGGTCAGGCGAGACTGCGAAGCGTCGGACGTCCGGAACTCCACTTCCTTCTCCTCGCCCGGCGCCATGCCGATGAGACCTTCCTCGATCTCGGGGAGCAGACGGCCGCCTCCGAGCTCGACGACGTAATCGCGCTGGGCATCGCCCTCGCCGGAGACGAGGTCGACGACCACCACGTCTCCTTCGCGCGCGGGACGGCCCTCGACCGGGGCAAGCTCGGCGATTGACGAGCGGAGGACCTCGAGCTCGGCCTCGATCAGCTCCTCGGGGACCTCTGGCTCCGCCGCGGGCACCTCCAGCTGCGTCCAGTCGGCAACCTCGGGCTTCGGCTGCACCGAAACGGTCGCCGTGAACTCAAAGGAGTCTCTGGGCGACGACGGAAGCTCGTAGCCGTACTCGGGGGCCTCGATCGGGCGGACATTGGTGTCCCGCACCGCCGCCCGAAACCAGCCGCCGATGTGGCTCTCGACCGCCTCGGTGTAGAGACGCTCGCGACCGACCCGTGCGACGAGGACGGGCATCGGCACTTTCCCCTGGCGGAAGCCGGGGATCTTGAGGCTGCCCGCGAGGTCCGAAGCGGCGTGGTCGATTGCGTGCTCGACATCGCCGCTCGGTACCTCGACGGTCATACGAACCTTGCTCTCGGGGAGCTCTTCGACCGTCGCCTTCACAGAACGGCCATTGTGCCAGCCGACCCCGGGGCCGGCGCAGGCCCTACAAGAGCCAGATCAGGAGCAGGATGACAAGGATCAACAGAAGTACGCCACCACCGATGTACATCTCATTCCCTCCTTTCGCTCGTGGACGCGGATGGGGAGTGAGCGCGAGATACCCAGACTGCGGGCGGTTCACACCTCAATTCGGCGGGCCGACGTGCACGTTAGAAACAAGCGCTGGAAACGGGCGACGCTCTTCAAGCCATGCCTCGACGACCAGCACACGCTGCTCGAAAAACGCTCTGTCAGTGCGGCCAGAGGCGCTCGCGCGCAATCTCAGCCATGGAGGGAGGCTCTTGGCCGCCTCGCGAGCTCCGAGGCCAGAACCAAACGATCCCAGCGATCCAAGGAGCGCTGAACAGGATCGGAAGAAGCCAGATCCACCACGGGCCGCCGGTAACCACTGGCTAAGTATGCGCCGACTAGGTTGCGATTATCGACCGCTCGCTATGCGGGCGAGAGGATTTGAACCTCCAAGGGCCTTTCGGCCCAACGGGACCTAAACCCGCCGCGTCTGCCAGTTCCGCCACGCCCGCGTGGTTCAAGGATAGATGGGCGTAAACGCCTCACCTATCCTCGTCGCGATGGTGACGATCGATGAGGTTCGTGCGTTTGCGAGCACGCTGCCTCGCAGCACCGAGGCGCTCGTTCGCGGCCGGGTCAAGTTCCGGATCGGCCGGATCGTCTACCTGGCCTTCTCGGCCGACGGAACGATCATGGGCTTCGCGTTCCCCAAGGCGTTTCGCGAGGCCCTCGTCGAGGCCGAGCCGGAGAAGTTCTCGCTGCCGAGGCAGTCTGACATGCGCTACCACTGGGTGCATGTCCGCCTCGCCGCGATCGACGCGGACGAGATGCGGGAGCTCGTCGAGGACGCCTGGGCGTTCACGGTGCCGAAACGTGTGGCGGAGGAGTACGCCGCCTCGCAGGGCTACATCTGACCCAGACGGGTCCGGAATGCATCGGCCTGGGGAAGCTTCGGAAGGAATTTGGTGAACCGGCCCGGTTCCCGTCGAGATGCACGGCAGTCTCCCCGGCATGCCTGGATCAGTCGCGGTGGTGATCCCGTGCTTCAACGATGGCACCACGCTGGAGACGGCGGTGGCCTCGGTCCATGAGCAAGACGTGCCTGCGGAGATCATCGTCGTCGATGACGGCGCTACGGAATCGTCGACCGTGGCCGCGTATGAGCGCCTGCAAGAGGCAGGCGTGTGCATCATCCACCAGGCCAACCAGGGGCCGGCGCCCGCACGCATGACCGGCGTTCGGGCGACCGACGCGGACTACGTCTTCCCACTCGACGCCGACGACCTTCTGGCGAGGGGCGGCTTGAGACGGCTGCGCGACGTTCTCGATCGCCATCCGAACGCGGCCGCAGCATGGGGATCGGTTAGTACGTTCGGCGCGATCGAGTACAGCGATCCCTGTCGGCCGTGCCTCGACCCGTGGCAGATCAGCTACCACAACCACCTCCCGGTGGGCTCTCTCTACCGCCGCTCGGCGCTGGTCGAGGTGGGCGGTTGGAAGCTTGCCGGTGGGTATGAGGACTGGGACCTCTGGATGACCTTGGCGGAACGCGGGTGGAAGGGCATCGGCATTCCGGAGGTCACCGCGCACTACCGCGTGCAAAGCGGTAGGCGCCTCTCCCGCTCCTCACGACGTCACGCCGAGCGCTACACGAAGCTGCGTGCCCGCCATCCGGTCCTCTTCGCCGCGCGGCGACGAAACTGGCGGTCCTCGCCCGCACCGCTGCTCCTGAAGCTCTCCCTCCCGGCAATCGACGTTCTTCCGCTCGGCCCGAAGCGCAAGCGTCTGCTCGGCGGCGCAATCACGCACATCGCCTACGGGAACAGCTGGCGGATGCTGGTTGCCCGCTACCGCGCCAATCGTGTTGTGCAGGTGCCTGAGCCCGCCGGGAGCAGTTCCCTGGCGCGCGGATCCTAAGAGCGCACCGCCCAACGCAGCGCCCGGTCGGCCAGGCCGGGCAAGGCCGCGACATCGGCACGGCGGGGGACCAGCGCTCCAAAGGGCAGCGCCGCCCGCCTTCGATAGGCGGAGGCGGCGGCGGCCCCACCGGCCAAGAGTGCGATGCTGGCGGCCGCCGCGGCGCCGGAAGCCCCATATCTCGGGATCAGGACGAGGTCGAGCGCGATTCCGAGCGTGAGGGAGATGACCGGGCCGACCGAGGACAGCGTTGGTGCGGAGGAGGCGAGCAATGCGTTCGAGAAGACCGAGCTCGCGGCGAAGCCCAGTGCGCTCGGAAGCAAGAGGAGAAACGGCGTAACTGAATCGCGATACGGCTCGCCGAAGACGACCGGCAGCAGTAGTGGCCCGGCGATCGCCGCGACGACGACGGCAGCCAGAGTCACGAGGATCACTAGGCGGAAGACGCGAAGGGTCCGCTCCACGCTGCCTCTCGGCTCGCCACTTGCCACGACCGGCACCAGCGTCGCGGCCACTGCCGAAGGGATGTAGAAGAGCACCTCGGAGCCGTTGACAGCCACGGCATAGATCCCGAGAGCGGCCTCCGAGGCGATCAGCCCCATGATGATCTGATCCACCCGTGCGTTCAGAAAATGGGCAAGGCCCCCTGACCAGGCGCGCAGGCCGAAGCGGATCGCCTCGCGAAGCAGGGACAGGTCGATTCGCCCGAAGCCGATTCCGCGCGCGGAGGCGAGACAGAGCAGCAGAGCGGGTACGGCCTGGGCGACGACCCACGCCACTGCCGCCCGCGTAACTGTCAGCCCCGTCGCCGCCCACGTGACCGCGAGAAGCACCGCGTACAGCCATGGGCCCACTGCGAGAACTCGCGTGTACGGTCGAAAGCGACTCGAGCCCTGCAAGAACGAGAAGCCGGCACCGGCGATCGCAGTCGCGAGGGCGCCGAGGCCGAGCAAGGCCAGCTCCGGCCGACCGACGCCGGCAGGTCGGGCTCCCGGAATCAGCGCGAGCGCGCCGCAGATCAGCGTTGCGAATGTCGCGGCGCCGACAGCAATGGCCACGACTGCCGTGGAGAGCAGGGCGGCGCGCGCGCCGGGCCGCGTGGCGGCAAAGACCTTGGTTGCCTCGGTGAGACCGAAGCTCGCGATCCGAGCTGTGACCAGAGCGGTAACCGTGATGAAGGCGACGGTCCCGCGTCCCGCCGGGCTGAGCCCCCGAGCCAGCAGTAGGACGGCAACGAAGTAGCCGGTGTTCGCCGCGAGCTGAGCTGACAGGAGCCGCGCAGTATTGCCGGCCATCGAGCCGCCCTCGACCTGCGCCGTGGCGGCGTCCCGCCCTTCGGGCATGTCGAGTCCGGTCACGCGCTCATCCTGACGCCAGCCGCGGAGGACGGCTTGCCGACGCCACGCTGCCCTGACAGTCCCCTCATGCGGGGTACGCTGTAGCCATGTGCAGCGCCTGCGACTGTGGCCCGGACTGCTCGTGCGGCCCGGCCTGCGACTGCTAGCTATCTAGCAGCAGTCGTCGCCCTTCCACGCTTCCCGGCCTTCGCGGGCGGCGACGCCAGCGATGACGAGCGCGGCGGCGGGGTCGGCCCACCATGCGCCAAAGACGGCGTTGGCGAGCAGGCCGACGAGCAGCGCCACGGAGAGGTAGGCGCAGACCATGTTTTGCGCTCCTTCGCTCACCGTTGCCGCTGATCCGAGCTTCACGCCGACCCGGCGCTTCGCGAGCGCGAGTAGCGGCATCGTCGGCGCGGTGACAGCGGCGAGGCCAATTCCGACCCAGCTCGCTTCTGGTGCGTCGGCGGCGATAAGGGTCCGGATCGCCTCGACCCCGACATACGCGGCGAGGATGAAGAAGCAGACGGCGATTGCCTGCTGAGCGCGACGCTCGGCCGTCTCGGAGTGCGAGTGCCGAGCGCTGAACCGCCAGAGGACGACAAATCCCGCGACCGATTCGATGAGGCTGTCGAACCCGAAACCGATGAGGGCGATCGAGGACGCCGCGATCCCGGCGGCAACGGCGATCGCGAACTCCACGACGTGCCAGGCGATCCCGCCCCACGCGAGGAGGCGCGCCCGGCGAACGAGGCGGGCACGGTCGACCGGAGGAACGCGGACGGCAGGTCGTGGGACAACCTGAATGACGCGCTCACTCACGTCCTCAGCGTATCCACCTGCCGGACCCTCAAGGATGGCGATGAGGGGTCAAATGGCCCCGGATGGAGTCGAACCATCGCACGCAGATTCGAAGTCTGCCGCTCTATCCACTGAGCTACGGGGCCGGGTTTGTCAGAGTAGCGCCGTGGAAACCGAGGCTGCCGCGCGCGCCTGGATCGAAGGCTGGTCGCTGGCGTGGCCTGCCGCAGATGCGGACATGGTCGCCGCCCTCTACGCCGAGGACGCCTCGTTCCGTTCGCAGCCTTTCCGCGAGCTTCAGGATCCACGCGCCTACGCCGAGTGGGCCTTCTCCGAGCAGGACGAAGCCCAGTGCTGGTTCGGAGAGCCGATTGTCTCCGGAGACCGGGCGGTCGTCGAGTACTGGGGCGTCGTCCGTTACCGCGGCAAGGACGAGACGATCGCCGGCATCTCCCTCATCCGGTTCGACTCGGACGGCCTGGTCCGCGAGCAGCACGACTACTGGAACTCGCATGAAGGACGCCGCGAGCCGCCGGAGGGCTGGGGGCGCTAGACGGCGTTCGGCGGCGGGCGTCCGGCCTCGACGGCGAGCAGGTTGTCGACGAGTACGCGCGTCATCGCCTCACGGGTCGCTTGCGTGGCGGTTCCCAGGTGCGGCGTCATGACCACGTTGGGAAGCTCGAAGAGCTCCTGCGGGACCTTCGGCTCATCCGCGAACACGTCGAGCCCCGCCTGCAGACGCCCGGAGACGAGCTCGGCGACAAGCGCCCGCTCATCGACGATCTGACCGCGGGCCGTGTTCACGAGGCACGCGCCGTCGCGCATCAGGGCGAGGTGCTGCTCGTCGATCAGGCCTCGGGTCTCCTCGGTCAGCGGCAGGTGGATGGAGACGATGTCGGACTCGGCGAGCAGCTGGTCGAGCGGGCGGTACCCGGGTTCGCCGATCTCTCGGCGCCGGGTGTAGAGAATCCGCATCTCGAAGCCGCGGGCCCGCTGGGCGACCGCTCCGCCGATGCGCCCTAGCCCAACGATGCCGAGCGTCGACCCCGTAACCTCGTCCGCCTCGAGAGGCTCGTCGGCCCAGCCGCTTCCCCACCCACCGGAGCGAACGAACGCGTCGCCGGCCACGATCCGGCGCCGGACGGCAAGGATCAGTCCGAGCGTCAGGTCGGCGGTGGCGGCCGAGGTCACGCCGGGCGTGTTCGTCACGATGACTCCGCGCCGTCTGCACGCCTCTACGTCGACGAGGTCGAAACCGGCGCCGTAGTTCGCGACGACCCGGAGGTTCGGGAGAAGCTCGAGCGTTCGCTCGTCAACGGTTTCGGCAACGACCGCGAGGGCCTCGATATCCCGACGCTCCCGGTCGAGCGAACCGTCGGCGTACTCGACGTCGCGTAGCTCGTCCCAGGCGGGCCCAGGAAAGCGCCGCGAGGCCAGAACACGCACGGCGCAAGGCTATTCTGTGTCGGCCGCGGTGGCGGTAGCTCAGTTGGTAGAGCCCCGGGTTGTGGTCCCGGTGGTCGGGGGTTCGAGTCCCCTCCGCCACCCTCCTCGACGGAAGCGGGATGGGGACCTCAATGGCCCCCATCCACTTCGAGCGGTCCGGTGTTAGGCGCCGACCGGGATCCGGGCGAACTCCTGCACGAACGTCGAACAGAAGGCCGGGAGGTCGTCGGGCTTGCGGCTCGACGTCAGGTTGTCGTCGACCACCACTTCCTGGTCGACCCAGTTGCCTCCGGCGTTCTTGATGTCGGTCTTCACGCTCGGCCAGGACGTGATCGTTCGGCCTCGGACGACGTCCGCCTCGACCAGTGTCCACGGGCCGTGGCAGATCACGGCAACCGGCTTGCCGGCGTCCATGAACGCGCGCGCGAACTGCACCGCGTTGTCGTACATCCGGAGCGTGTCCGGATTACCGACGCCGCCGGGCAAAACGAGGGCGTCGTAGTCGTCCGGGCTCGCGTCGTCGACCGTTCGGTCGACCGGGAACTTGTCCGCCTTGTCGTAGTGGTTGAAGCCCTGGATCTCGCCCTCTTCGAGCGAGACGAGCTCCGGCGTCCCGCCGGCCTGCTCGACAGCCTTCCACGGCTCCGTGAGCTCAACTTGCTCGACCATGTCGGTGGCCAGGAAGGCAATCTTCTTGCCGTTGAGATCGGCCATGGGTCTCCTCCTTTACTCGCTTGTTAAGGGCGTTACCGTGGCCCGCGGGGGCTAAACGCGGGGGGCCGGCGCTACCCTTCATTCCGGCGCCCGTAGCTCAGTGGAAGAGCAGCGGACTTCTAATCCGCGGGTCGGAGGTTCGAATCCTCCCGGGCGCGTCACGGGAAGTCCCTGCACAACGCCGAATCCTTTACGGCGTAAAGGTTTTGGGCCGGAAGCGCCGTGCCCTACTAGTGCCCTAAACGTCGCCCTACTGCCCGGTGATGCGGTGCATTAGCCCCATGACAACCTTCCGAACGGGTCGAACGCGATAGATCACGGCGAGTAGCAGCACCGTCGCAGCGGCCGCGAGGAAGCCGAAGAGAATGCCGAGCAGCGCGCATGTGGCAAAACCGACGGTCGTGCCGACGCCTACCCCCGTGCCGGTCCACGCTGCCGCCGCCGCTGTCCGAACAGGAGCAGGAGCCGGCCGCCGGACTCGAGGTCGTCACGCTGGACGACGACCCACCGTCCCCCGTGCGGCTGCTGACTGCGTCCCCGACTGCGTCCCCCTCGGGACGAAGTGGATCGTCGCGGTGCCAGAGAGCCATTCCGCCGCGGCTCCCGCTGGCGTCGCGACGAGCACCCCGTCGGCGAGCATCCGGGCGCGCGTCTCGCGCTTCAGCTCGCCCTTGCCGGACACCGCGCCGTCGACCGCGTTCCAGGCGCAGCCGCCGTGCTCGCGGACGTAGGCGGTGATCGCCTCCCAGACGCGCTTGGCCGCGCCGAGCGTGAGAGACGCATGCGACGGAGGTGGGGGTCGCTTATGGTCATCGTGTGGCGGTCTGTGGCAGCTGCGGCGGCACCTTCGAACTGTCAGCCAGCCAGAGGCGGCCGCGGCGGTTGGAAGGCGGAGGGCCTTCGGACCAGCGGGCGCCTCGGGATCTCGAGGGGCAGTTCAGACACCCGCACGGGTGAAGGTCACGTGCGTGACTCCGCTAGGCGAGGAGACCGCCTCGACCTCATAGTCCTTCTCCAGGCCCTCCAGCCCGTCCCAGAGGCGGACGCCTCGGCCGAGCAGGATCGGGACCAACACGATGTGCATGTGGTCGACGAGCCCGGCGGCAAGGAAGTCGCGGATCACGGTGGCACCTCCGCCGATGCGTACGTCCTGGCCCCCCGCGGCCTCGCGGGCCCTCTCGAGCGCCTCGGCAGGCGAAGCGTCGATGAAGTGGAACGTCGTGCCGCCCTCCATCTCGATCGACGGGCGCGGATGATGGGTGAGGACGAAGACCGGTGTATGGAACGGCGGGTTGGAACCCCACCAGCCCTTCCACTCCTGCTCCTTGTGCCATCCCGGCGGGCCGAACTTGTTCGCACCCATGATCTCGGCGCCGATCCCGACATCGTGCAGCCGCGTGAAGGCGTCGTCGATGCCGCCGGTGCCGCCGGGCTGGCCGCCGGCCATCTCGTTCCACCACCGGGTGGTGAACATCCATTCGTGCAGCCGTTCCCCC
>DASSXA010000327.1:0-5121 GCA_035704315.1 Gaiellaceae bacterium | reverse complement strand
TCGAGGCGGAGCGGGAGAAGCTCGCCCGCTACCGGCGTGAGCTCGAGGCTCTCAGCGGCTAGCGCGCGCCCGGCGACGGCCTGGATCGCCTCGCTGAGCCCTTGGCCCGAGGAGTTCGGCCTCGACCGGATGCAACTGTTGCTCGAGCCGCTCGGCCACCCGGAACGGCGGTATCCGGCTATTCATGTTGTCGGAACGAACGGCAAGTCGACCGCCACACGGACGATCGCCGCTCTCTTGCAGGCGGAGGGGAGGCGAGCGGGCGCGTACACCTCGCCGCACGTGAGCGGGTGGTCGGAGCGCATCTGGATCGACGGCGGAGAGGCCGACTTCGAGCCGGCTGTCGCTCGAATACGGCCGGAGGCCGAGGAGCTCGGCGCGACCCAGTTCGAGGCGCTGACAGCGGCAGCTCTCGCCGAGTTCGCAGACCGGGAAGTCGACGTTGCGGTCGTCGAGGCAGGGCTCGGCGGACGGCTCGACGCCACCAACGTCGTGGATGCTCCCGTCGTCCTGCTCACCAATGTGGCGCTGGAGCACACCGACGTACTCGGCGAGACGCCGGAAGAGATCGCCGGTGAGAAGCTGGCGGTTGCGCATGCGGCCAGGATAGTTGTCCTACCGGACAACACCTACCGGCACCTAATACCGAAGAGCGCCGAAATCGTCACGGGAGGTGCACGTGAGGCGGCCGAAGCGTTTCTGGGCCGCCCGACTCAGAGCGACCCGGCTGTCCAGCTTCCCGGCCGGCTCGAGCGCCGCGGCCGCGAACTGTGGGACGGGGCGCATAACCCGGCCGGAACCGGATGGCTCCGCACGGCGCTCGAGGAGCCATACGAGGTCATCGTCGCGTCGATCCTCGCCGACAAGGATGCCGACGCGATGCTCCAGGATTTCGCCGAGATCGCTCCGAGGCTGATCGCGACGCAGTCGACGAACGAGCGCGCGCTTCCGGCCTCCGAGCTCGCCCGCCTCGCTCTCCAGCACTTTCGACACGTCGACACCGAGCCCGACCCGAAAGAAGCCCTCGCGCGCGCGCGAGAATCAACGGATGGGCGCATCGTCGTGACCGGCTCGCTCTATCTCCTCGCCGACCTCTCCTGATGCCAAGGGCGACAACCGCAGGAAGAAAGCGTACGATGACGAAGCTCGGTGAGCGGCTCAGTGTGTTCGCGTTCGTGGCCGCCGTGGTGCTGACGATCGTCGGGCTCGCTTTCGCCGCCGGTTACGTGGTCGGGCAGCTCCTGCTGTGAGATAAAGCGTGAACGACTTCTTCGAGAGCAGCCGCGATTTCTTCGGCTCCGACGCCTGGGACGTCACGCGCAACCTCGGCATCTTCTTCCTCGTCATCTTCTGGCTCGCGCTCGCGTACTGGGTGTTCAAGGACGCGAGACGGCGAATCGACGATCCGTGGCTGGTCGCGGTTGCGACGATCCTCGGGCTCGTTCCGATCGTGGGCGCGCTGGTCTACATGCTCTTCCGTCCGCCCGAATACCTCGAGGATGTTCGCGAGCGCCAGCTCGAGATCAAGGCCATGGAGGAGCGGCTCGCCAGCCGCGAGCTCCACTGTCCCGTCTGCCGAGCGCACGTCGAGGACACCTTCCTCGTCTGTCCGGTCTGCACGACCAAGCTCCGCCAGGCCTGCGTGAACTGCAAGGCGCCGCTCGAGACCCTCTGGCAGGTGTGCCCGTACTGCGAAACGCCTGTCGAGACGCCGACGACGATCGAGTTCCCGCCGGCTCCTCGGAGGGAACGGCCCAGTCAGTAGAGTCCCGCGCTCGATGGCCGTCGAGCGGACACTCGTGCTGGTCAAGCCAGACGCAATGCGGCGCCAGCTCGCGGGCGAGATAGTCGCGCGGCTCGAACGGCGCGGGCTCGAGCTGCGTAAGGCGCGGATCGTCAACGTCGACCGGCCGCTCGCCGAGGAGCACTACGCAGAGCACGCCGAGAAGCCGTTCTTCGGCGAGCTCGTCGAGTTCATCACGTCCGGCCCGACGCTGGCGCTCGTCGTCGAGGGCGAGGGTGCGATCTCGACCGTCCGGACGACGATGGGCGCGACCAATCCGGCCGATGCGGCGCCTGGAACGATCCGCGGCGACCTGTCGCTCTCCATGCCCGACAATCTCGTTCACGGCTCAGACTCCCCTGAATCGGCCGAACGCGAGATCGGGCTCTGGTTCGGCGACGAGCCGTCCTGAAGCGCGTTGAGCGCTTCTGTCGCGCCGCCGATCCTTTTAGCCTCTCGATCTCCGCAGCGCCGCGCGATCCTCGAGCAGCTGTCCATCCCTTTCGACGTCGTCACACCTCCGTATGAGGAACGAGACGCTTTCGAGGCGGGGTCTGACCCCAGTACGTTCGTGCAACAGCATGCGCGCGGAAAAGCGCGCTCCGTCGCCGGGGAAGCCGGCAACCGGCCGGTGCTCGGCGTCGATACCGCCGTTTTCCTGGGCGGCCGGGTTTACGGAAAGCCGAAGGACTCGGCCGACGCGGAACGCATGCTCGAGGCGCTGGCCGGCCGAACACATCACGTCGTCTCGGGTCTCTGCCTCCTGACCCCGGCCTGGGAGGAGCTCCATGCCGACACAACGAGCGTCACTTTTCGGCCGCTGACCGCTCGGGACATCGCCGTTTACCTGGCGGCAGACGAGTGGAAAGAGCGGGCCGGCGCCTATGCGATCCAGGGCTTCGGCGCGTCGCTGGTCGAGCGGATCGACGGCGACTACCTGAACGTCGTCGGGCTTCCCGCAGCGCTTCTCACCCGCCTGCTGGCAGCACGTTTCAGCGGAATTTACGGATTCGGGTAGCTAGAGTGGGCGCTCGGGAGATGGGGATGCTCAGCTATCTCAACGGCTTCGGCGGCCGCGACATGGCGGTGGACCTGGGCACCGCGAACACGCTCGTGTACGTCCGCGGCCGCGGCATCGTGTTGTCGGAGCCCTCCGTCGTCGCCATCGACCACGCTTCGGGTGAGGTGCACGCCGTCGGGGTCGAGGCCAAGCGGATGCTCGGCCGTACACCGGGAACCATCTCCGCTATCCGCCCGCTCAAGGACGGCGTGATCGCCGACTTCGACGTCACTGAGCAGATGCTCCGGCACTTCATCCAGAAGGTCCACCAGCATCGGTTCGCGCACCCCCGGGTCGTCGTCTGCGTCCCCTCCGGAGTCACCGGCGTCGAGAAGCGTGCGGTCGAAGAGGCCACGCGAAACGCCGGCGCACGCGACGCGTTCCTGATCGAGGAGCCGATGGCGGCCGCGATCGGGGCGGGGCTTCCCGTCTCCGAGCCGACGGGGAACATGATCGTGGACGTCGGTGGTGGGACGAGCGAGGTGGCCGTCATCTCGCTGGGCGGCATCGTCGTCTCCGTCAGCCTCCGCGTCGGCGGAGACGAGATGGACGAGGCGCTCATCAGCCACGTCAAGCGGGAGTACAAGCTCCTGATCGGCAACCAGACAGCGGAAGAGATCAAGCTCGAGATCGGCTCCGCCTTCCCGATGAAGGACGAGGTGCAGGCGGAGGTCCGCGGGCGCGACATGCTCACGGGGCTGCCAAAGACCGTGATCATCAGCTCGGAGGAGATCCGGGACGCGCTCGAGGAGCCGGTCGGCCAGATCGTCGATGCGATCAAGTCCACGCTCGACAAGACACCGCCCGAGCTGGCCGCGGACATCATGGATCGCGGAATCGTCCTCGCCGGCGGGGGAGCGCTCCTGAACGGCCTCGACGAGCGCCTCCGGCACGAGACCCAGATGCCCGTGCAGCTCGCGGAGTCGCCGCTCACTTGCGTCGCCGTCGGCTCCGGTCGCAGCCTCGAGCTCCTCGAGGTCATGCAGCGGAGCTCCAAGAACGCCAAGAGCCGCAACGGCTACCGGCGTTAGACCTCTACTTACCAACAAGCCCTTCCGTGCAGTTTCCTAAACTGATCTCCCGTGCCACGTAACCGCTCTCTGCGGCTGGCGGCACTGGGCTCGACGGTTCAGCGCGCTGCCGCCCCGGCGTACTCAACGGCCCGGGCTCGGAACGCGCTCCGCCGACGGGTTGTCGCCGGCGTACTCGTAGCGCTGTCGCTCATCCTCATCACGGGGTACTTCCGCGAGTCCGACAACGGCGCGCTTCACGGCGTCCAGGGCGTTACGGCCAGTGTGCTTCGGCCCTTCCAGCTCGGCGCGGAACGCGTTGCACGGCCGTTCCAGGACGGCTACGACTGGATTGCCGGCTTCTTCCACGCGAAGTCGGAGAACGAGGCGCTGCGGCAACAGCTCCAGGTGTTGCGACAGCAGGCGATCCAGAACACGACAGCGGCGCAGGAGAACCGGGAGCTTCGCAACGCGCTGAAGTTCCGCTCCGGCCCGATGTATCCCAGCGGCTACGACCAGGTGGCGGCGGAGGTCATTTCGTACGGGGCAAACGAGTTCCAGCAGGAGCTCGTGATCTCGGCAGGACGCAGCGCCGGGATTCGCCTCAACGATCCCGTCACCGACAGCCAGGGGTTCCTCGTCGGACACATCTCCAAGACGACCTCGAAGACCGCTGAGGTCTCGCTGCTCACGGACGGCGACTTCTCCGTCGCGGGCCGCGACGCCTACACGGGGACCTACGGCCTGGTCAGCCATGGCCAGGGAGCCGGCGAGACGCTGATCCTCGACCTCGTGCCGAAGGACAAGGTGGTCCGGGAGAACGACCTGATCGTCACCGCCGGACGGCGATCGGCGAGGCTCCCGTCGCTCTATCCACGCAACATTGCGATCGGAGTGGTCACGAGCGTCGGCCAGACGGATGTGGACATTCACCAGGCCGTCCAGATCGCGCCGCTCGCTGACTTCTCGTCCCTCAACGTGATCCTCGTGCTCGTCCCGAAGGAGCGCTAGGGAACTTGGCTTCCGACGTCCTCAAGGCCGCCGGCGTCTTCTTCGTCGCGGTGGTGCTCCAGTCAGCGATCGTGTCTTCCATCGAGCCCGGGGGCGGCACAGCCGACCTCGTCCTCGTGACGCTCACAGCGGTCGCGCTGCTTCGCGGCGCCGTGTTCGGGGCGCTCGTCGGCTTCTACGCCGGATTCCTCCTCGACGCGGCCGACCTCGAGACGCTCGGACTGAGCTCGCTGCTCCTCACGTTGGCCGGATACTGG
>DASSXA010000258.1:0-2587 GCA_035704315.1 Gaiellaceae bacterium | reverse complement strand
CGCGGGCGCAACCGGAACGAGCTCGACGACGTAACACCTGTCGATGCTCTCGCTCATCCGACCTGGCAGATGGGCCCGAAGATCACCATCGACTCGGCGACACTCGCCAACAAGGGCCTAGAGGTGATCGAGGCGCAGT
Organism: Gaiellaceae bacterium; assembly: GCA_035704315.1. GTDB lineage: Bacteria > Actinomycetota > Thermoleophilia > Gaiellales > Gaiellaceae > JACDAN01. Next base: position 2,448 of record DASSXA010000258.1, on the reverse strand, counting down.
TCCTCTTCGGGCTCCCCTACGACCGGATCGAGGTCGTGATCCAGCCGACATCCGTCGTCCATGCCCTCGTCCGCTTTCGCGACGGGGCCGCACTTTCGCATCTTGGCTATCCGGACATGCGTGTACCGATCTCCTTCGCGCTGACCTATCCAGAGCGCGCTGCCACCGAGTTCCCGCAACTCGACCTCGAGTCTGGCCTGACGCTCGAGTTCGAGCCGGTCGACGCCCACGCGTTTCCGCTTCTTGGCCTCGCGCGCCGCGCCGGAGAGTTGGGAGGCACCTATCCGTGTGTGTTCAATGCGGCGAACGAGGTCGCCGTCGCCGGCTTCCTTGAAGGCCGCCTGCCGTTTCTCGCCATCGCCGAGGTCGTCGAAGAGACGCTCGACGCGAGCTCCGGCGCGCAGGCGCGCGACCTCGACGAGCTCGTCGAGATCGACGCCGCGGCACGAAGACTCGCCGAGCGGGGTATGGCACTCGCATGAACTCGCTGATCGCCATCCTGGGGCTCGCCTTCCTCGTGCTCTTGCACGAGGCAGGGCACTTCTATACGGCGCGCCTCGTCGGGATGACGCCGCGCAAGTTCTACGTCGGATTTCCTCCGGCGCTCGTGAAGACGCGCCGCAAGGGAATTGAGTACGGGATCGGGGCGGTGCCCCTGGGCGGCTACGTGAAGATCCCCGGAATGCATCGGCCGGCGCCGTCAGACGTCGATGCGCATTTCGGCCGGGCGGTGCAAGAGGCACCTCAGCTGCATGGACCGTGCGAGCGGCTCAAGCGCCTGCTCGACGAGGGCGACTTCGAGTCGGCTGCCGGCGTCCTGGCCGATATCGGGCGCGCCAGCGCCGAGGCCGAGCTCTCGCCCGGCACACGGAAGGCGGTCGAGCGTGGGCTGACCGAGATCGGCGACGGGCTCGGGAGAGACGCGTACTGGCGCCAGCGCACATGGAAGCGGGTGCTCGTGATCGCCGCGGGCCCCGGGACGAACCTGCTGTTTGCGATCGTGTGCTTCACGATCCTGCTCGCCTTCGGACCAGGCCGCGGGACGACCACGGTGGGGGCTGTCGAGGTCGACCGCCCGGCTGCGCAGGCGGGTCTGCACCCCGGCGACAAGGTCGTCGCGATCAACGGCAAGCCCGTCGACTATGTCGGCATGTTCGAGCAAATCAACGGTTCGGACGGTAAGCCGGTGCAAGTGACCGTCGTGCGCGAAGGCCGTCGGGTCACGCTTGACCCCGTCAGGCCCTTCAAGGACACCGACGGGCGCTACCGGCTGGGCTTCCGACCGCGCTTCGAGCCGGTGCCGCCGCACGTTGCGGTCTGGGATTCCCTGAGACTCACCGGCGAGATCACGAAGGAGATCGGCGGCGTTCTCGTGCGCCTGGTCCAAGGATCAGGCCGCGATCAGATCTCGAGCCCGATCGGAATCGTCCGCGGCTCCTCGAGCGCCCTCTCGCAAGGCTTCGAGACCTTCTTCTGGGTTCTCGGCCTGATCAGCCTCTCCCTCGCGTTGTTGAACCTGCTGCCGCTCCTGCCGCTCGACGGCGGCCATATCGCTTTCTCGATCATCGAGGGCATTCGCGGCCGTTCCGTCGGCCGGGAGGTCTACGAGCGGGTCTCAGTCGTCGGGATTGCCCTCGTCTTAACGCTCTTCTTCATCGGGCTCTCCAACGACCTCGGAGGCGGCGCAGGGGGCTAAGAGCCCCACGGTCAGCCTGTGGGGGCGCTACCCTCCTGCGGCGTGGAGCCCACTGCGGCCACCCCCGGGCCGATCAGCCCGGAGCTCGTCCTCGTCGACCCCGATCTCGCTGCGGAGGCCCGCGCCGCGCTACCCGAGTATCCGTGGCCTCGCCCGGTCCGGCTCGAGCCGACTCCGGCTCGGCACCGGCGCCGGCGGTTTCCGCGTCCGCTCGTTGGGCCGCTCCTCTTCCTCGTGGCGCTCGTGATCCTCGGGCTCATGGCGCTTCGCACGGTTGACGGCCCGACCTTCGCCGCCGACGCCGTTTCGACACCTTCGCCGGCGGCGCCCGCGACGACGCCGAGACCTCAACCCACGGCTCCGAAGAGAACGGCGCCGAAGGCCGGCCCGAAGAAGCCCGATCAGAAGGCCGTGCCCAGGGAACGCCCCCGTTCGAGCGCCAAGCGGACCGCTCCCCCCGAGACCAAGACCCCTTCGCGACCACGCAGCTCGACGCCTGCTAAACGGCGACAGAAGCCCAGCTTCAAGCCCGCTCGAACGTTCTCTTGGCCGCGGAAGACGGCCGCTGCCTTCTACCAGGTGACCTTCCTACGAAACGGCCGGACGTTCTTTCGGACGCGGATCGGGCCTCCGCGGCTCGAGCTCCCGCCCAGAATCCGATTCACCCCAGGCAGATACCACTGGATCGTGCGTCCGGTGATCAACGGCGCCCTGGCCAAACCGATCGTCGACTCTACGTTCGAGGTCGGCCG
>DASSXA010000193.1:0-7001 GCA_035704315.1 Gaiellaceae bacterium | reverse complement strand
GCGGATCGAGCTCGACTACGAGATCGACGGGATCGTGGTCAAGGTGGATTCGTTCGCCCACCAGCGCGAGCTGGGCGCTCTGCACGAACGGCCGCGCTGGGCGCGCGCGTACAAGTGGGCGCCCATGACCGCCACGACCCGTCTGAACAAGATCGCGATCCGCGTCGGCCGCACAGGCGCGCTGAATCCGTGGGCGATGCTGGAGCCGGTGGAGGTCGGAGGGGTGACGATCTCGCGAGCGACGCTGCACAACGAGGAGGACGTCAACCGCAAGGACATCCGCGAGGGGGATGACGTCATCGTCCAGCGAGCAGGTGACGTGATCCCGCAGATCGTGGGCCCAGCCGGCGCCCACCGGCGCGGGACCAAGCCGTTCAAGATGCCGTCGAATTGTCCGCTCTGCGGAGCCGAGATCGTCAGGCCCGAGGGCGAGGCCATGCATCGCTGTCCGAACCGGGCATGTCCGTCGCGCGGTCTCGAGTCACTGAACAACTGGGTTATGGCCGCGGCCGACATCGACGGCGTAGGCGAGCAGCTCGTCCGTCGGCTCTGGGACATCGGTCTCCTGCGGTCGCTGCCCGACCTCTACCGCCTGACGAAGGAGCAGCTCATCGAGCTGGACGGCTTTCAGGAGCGGAGCGCGTCCAACGTGGTCAATGCGATCCAGGCCTCCAAGTCGATTCCGTTTCGACGAGTCCTCTTCGGGCTCAACATCCCCGATGTCGGCTGGGTGACCGCGCAGAACCTCACGCGCCACTTCGGCTCCGTCGACCGGCTGATGGAGGCCGCCCAGGAGGACGTCGTCGAGGTCGACGGGATCGGCCCAGAACGTGCCGAGGCGATCGTGGAGTGGTTCGCCGACGAGGACAATCGGCGGCTGGTCGAGGAGCTACGCGAGCTGGGTCTCCGCTTCGAGTCCGGTCAGGAGGATCGGCCCCCGGAAGGGCCGCTGACGGGGCAGACCTACGTGATTACGGGCACGCTCGAGCGATGGACGCGAGAACAGGCGCAAGCGGAGCTCGAGGCGCTGGGAGCCAAGGTGACGAGCTCCGTCTCCAAGAAGACGAGCGGGCTCATCGTCGGCGAGGAGCCGGGGGCCTCCAAGCTGACCAAGGCACAGCGCGAGGGCGTGTCGCTCATGACTGAACAGGAACTCTCGGCTCTACTGGGAGGCTAGGACCCCGGCGAACCGGTCCTGGGCGCGCCGTGCCCAGAACTGAGACACCGGTCGGCCGTTCTGGAGCACCGCGAACGCGTATCGCGTGCGCACATAGCCGGAGAGCGCTGACGATTCCATGGTGGTCCCGGTCTTCGCGTGGACGGTGCCACGCGCCGGTGGCGCCCGCATCCGGTGCCGGAGCGTGCCGTTGACACCGGCGACGGCAAGTGACTGCGTGAAGGCCGGACGGATCACCGGGTCGTGCCATGCGGCAACGAGGATCCCGATCAAAGCCCCGGCTGTCAGGCGGTTCCGCGGTGAAAGCCCGGAGCCATCGACGATGCTGACCCCCGCCAACGGGACGCCCGCCTCGTGGAGCACTCGGCGTACCGAAGCGGCTCCCGCCGCGCTGGTCCCGCTGGCACCGTCGACGGCGCCTAGCTGCTTGAGGAGAAGCTCCGCCGTGAAGTTGTCGCTCTCCGTGTTCATGTAGCGCACGACGCGGGATAGCGGCGCTGACTCCGTCAGGGCAAGCTGCTCGGCAAGCGGATCGGCCACGCCCCGCACCGTCCGGCCGCGGACGGCGATGCCCACCCCACGAAGGGCGTAACGGAACAGCGTGCCTGCGGCTATCGCGGGCTGCTTCGTCAGCCAACCGCGGAAGCTGCCACGGTCGACCGTCAAGGCCGAGAGCGACGGCGACTCGTTCAGGTAGTAGTAGGACTTCCACGCCGGCCCCGTTCTGCGCGAGTCGAAGTACGACTCGTCGACCTCGATCCGACCGGTCACGCGCCGAACGCCTGCGGCTCGCACCTGGAGAGCAAGCCGGCGGAGGTCGCCGCGCGTGAGGGTGGGATCACCGAACCCCTTGAGCACGAGGTTGCCCTTCCACACTGCTCCGGCCTGCGCGCCCTCTCCGTAGACGATCGTGTCGAGCCGGTACTCCGGCCCCAGCAGGGTCAGCGCGGCGTAGGCGACGGCTAGCTTCTCGTTCGACGCCGGAACGAGCGCGAGCGACTGATGGCGAGCGAAGACGGTCTGGCCGGTCTCCAGGTCCACTGCTACGGCCGCCGAGCGCGAAGCGGTCACATGGGGAACGGAGAGCGCACGCGCGAGGCGAGTCGCGAGTGGAGCCTGCTGCGTGGTTGCCGTCGCGGAGCCCGAGGCGACCGCGGCGATCGCGAGGACCACGACGAGGGCGCGGCGGATCACCGCCTCATTCTAGGTCCTGTCGCTTACGGAAATGGGCCGTTCGGCCTATAGGCAACCGCTATCCACGTCGTGATAATCGAGTCGGGAGACGACGTGGGAAACCAACTCGCCGCAGTTACCGACCGCCTCCACAGCCTCCTCGACGGGATCGAGCATGGGGAGAAACCGGCCCGCGAGCACGTCGAAGCGACGCTCACGGACGGGTACGCGTGCGCTCTGTCACTGGATGCCGAGTGCCGTCGTCTCGAGACCAACATCTCCGAGAACGCCGCGCACTTGGCCGAGGAGGGCAGCGAGGAGCGGGCCCTGGAGCTCTCTGCCCTCGCCCACCTGCTCGCCCGTCGCCGTCAGGAACGTGACTCCCTGCGCGACCTCCTCGCCGTCCTCCAAACCGGAGTGCGGGAAGCCAGAGTCGCCTAGACCAAGCCGCGGCGCACCGCGTAGACGGCGGCCTGGATCCGGTTCTCGATCTGGAGCTTCATGAGGATGTTCGAGATGTGGTTCTTGACCGTCTTCGGGCTGATGTGGAGCTCCTGAGCGATCTGGGCGTTGTCCTTGCCGTTCGCGATCAGCCGGAGGACCTCGTTCTCACGGTCTGACAGTTCGGGAGGTGGGAGGGCGGAGTCGCTCTGGAGGCCTGAGGCTCTGATCCTCTGCAGAACCTTCGCTGCGATGTGCGGTGAGATCAGCGCCTCGCCGACCGAAGCCGCGCGAATTCCCTGCATCAGGTCCTCGATCGAGGAGTCCTTGAGCAGGTAGCCGCACGCGCCGGCGAGGATCGCGTCCATCACGTCTGCGTCCTGATCGGAGATGGTGAGCACGACGACGCGAGTCAACGGAGCCAGCCGGGCAATCTCCTGCGTCGCCTCGATGCCGTTCATGCCCGGCATGTTGAGGTCCATGACGACTACGTCGGGTGCGAGCTCCCGGACGAGATTAAGCGCCGTGGCTCCCTCGGATGCCTCGCCGACGATCTGCACTCCCTGTTCCTCGAGGAGGTTCCGAAGCCCCGTGCGGAACAGGTCGTGGTCGTCGACGAGCATGACCCTCAGCTGGTCGGAAGTGGCTGGCTCGCGAGGACCTACGGGGTCGGTCGCCATCGTGCCTGTCGGACCATAGCTCCGACTGTCAGGAGTGAACCGTGATGGTGACGACGCGGCTCCCCCAGGCACGCGCCTGCTCGACCGTCGGGAACCAGAGGTCGATTCTCGCCCCCTGGATCGCACCTCCGGTGTCCGCTGCGACGCCCAGGCCGTAGCCGGGAACGCCGACCCGGGCCCCGATCGGAATCACCGCAGGATCCACGGCAATCGCGCCCCAACCGACCGGCATGCCGCTGGCGGTGTTCCCGGGCAGCGAGTATCCCGTTGCCGTGACCGTCATCGTTCGCGGCCCGCTGACGGGGACACCGGGGACGAACTCGGGCGTGGTCGGCGTGCGAACGGACGCAAGCATACGGGCGCGATCCTGGAGCTCCGCGATCTGCGTCGCGTTCGAGCCACGAGCCGCCTGCAAGGTTGCGATCGTGTGCATGCGCTCGGCGTGGGCGGCGGCGAGTGAGGCCGCAGCAGCTGCTCTCACGGCAGCAAGCTGCTCGAGCTCTCGCTGCTGGTTGGCCAGGATCCGTTCGAGCCCGGCGAGGCGCCGGGACGCCGCGCGAGAGCTCGCCATCAGGCTCTTGTCCTGCTTAGCCGCTAGATCGATCGTTTCCACGGCATCGAGCGCCGCCGAGAGCGAGCCGGAGCCGAGGACGATTGCGAGCGTGTCCGTGTCGCCCTCCTCGTAAAGCTCCCGCAGCCGCTCCGCGAGAGCCCGGCGGCTCGCGCGGAGCGAGCCGCGCGCGATCCCGAGCTCTTCCAGGACTGCTCGCCGCCGATCCTGCACGTCCGCCGCTTTCGCCTTGAACGAAGCCAGCTCCGCCCTCGCATCGGCCAACCGGGACTCGATTGCGGCCAGGCTTTCGACCGCCGAGCGTGAGCCGACGGCCAACCGTGCGTTCTCCGCACGGAGCGAGTCGGCTTTCTGCTGCAGGTCCGCCGCAGTCTCGGCCGAACCGGCGCCCGGCAGGGTCGCGAGGGCCACCGTTCCGGTCAGAACAGCCAGGCAAAAAGTCCGCAACCCCCTCCCAGGCGCCCGCACGAGGGCAGGAAGGTAACACAGAGGCCATTTGCGGCTATCCGGCGAGGTTGTTAGGGTGCCGCACTTGTCAAGCACGACCAGCGTTAGCCCAGCCCGCTGGTAGACAGTCGGCCGCCGCGGGCCGCCAGGACATTTGAGGAAACAGCACGCAATCAGCCTGCTTGCCGCTCTGGCCGCTGCCCTTGCCGCGACCAGCGCAGCGACCGCCGAACCTTCCAGCGTCGCGTCGAAGCAGGCTCAAGCCCAGAGCGTCATGGCCCAGATCCAGAGTCTCGACGGCTCACTGGAGCACGCAATCGAGGCATACAACCTGGCGAACGACAAGCTGGACGCGATTCGTGGCGATCTCAAGGAGAACCGCGTGGATCTCACGATCGCCGAGCACAATCTGAAGGGCGCGCAAAAGGCGCTCGCGGCTCGTGTGGTCGCCCTCTACACGGCGGACGAATCCGACTCCACCCTCGACGTCCTCGTTGGCTCCAGGAGCCTGGAAGAGCTTGTCGATGGGCTGGAGGCCGTCTCCAGCGTCTCCAAGCAGGACACTCAGGTGCTCGCGAACGTCAAGACGTTCCAGGCTCAGGTCACGCAACGCCGCGCACACCTGAAGCGGGCCCGCGCCCGGCAGGCGCAGCTCGTCGCCGAGCGCGCCGCGCACAAGGCGTCGATCGAGAGTCAACTCGCCGAGCGTCGGAGCCTGCTCTCGTCGATCAAGAACGAGATCGTGCAGATCCAGGCCGCGGAGCGGCGACGCCAGACGAAGCTCGCACGCCAGGCGCGGGCGCGGGCAGCAGCCCCTCAGCCACTGATGCCGACGCTCACGCCAAGCGCCCAGCCGGCCGCGGTCGCCGAGCCGAGCGCACCGAGCCCGCTTCCGGCCGCGCCGCCGTCTCGATACGGCGGCGTGGTGGGGATCGCAATGGGTTACCTCGGCGTGCCCTACGTGTACGGAGGAGCGAGCCCCTCGGGCTTCGACTGCTCCGGGTTCATCATGTACGTGTTCGGTCAGGTCGGGGTCTCGCTCCCCCACAACGCGGCGGCCCAGTACGGCTACGGCACGCCGGTCGACAGGAGCCAGCTGCAGCCGGGCGATTTGGTCTTCTTCAACGGCCTCGGCCATGCGGGCATCTACGTCGGCGGCGGCAGCTTCATCCACTCGCCGCACACCGGGGACGTCGTGAAGATCTCCAGCATGACGGGCTGGTACGCCTCGACGTACGTCGGCGCCCGCAGGCTCTGACATCCGCGCAAGACTGCTGATACCCTCCGGGGGTATGGCAGAAGACACTCACGCAGGCCACGTCCACCACGCTCACCCCGCTTCTGCAGCGGCGTCGCTGAACCGCCTCGCCTTCTCGGCCACATGGCACTGCCTGACGGGTTGCGCGATCGGAGAGGTGCTCGGCGTCGCCATTGGGACCATCCTCGGCTGGGGCAACCTCGAAACCATCCTGCTCGCCATCGCCCTCGCGTTCCTCTTCGGCTACTCGCTGACGATGCTGCCCCTGCTCAGGGCTGGTCTTGCCCTGGGGGCGGCGATTCCGCTCGCCTTCGCGTCAGACACGTTGTCGATCGCCGTGATGGAAATCGTCGACAACGCGATCATCCTCGTCATTCCAGGCGCGATGGAGGCGGGGCTCTCGGACGTCCTCTTCTGGGGCAGCCTCGCGTTCTCGCTCGTCATTGCGTTTTGGGCGGCCTTCCCCGTCAACCGGTGGTTGATCGCACGCGGCAAGGGCCACGCCGTCGTCCATGCACACCATGCCCACTAGTCGCGGCTACTCCGCATCGAAGGAAGAGCTCCTCACCCGGCTCGCCCGCGTGGAGGGACAGATCCGCGGAATCGCGGGCATGGTGCAGGACGAGCGCTACTGCATCGACGTCGTCACGCAGATCAACGCGGCCCGTGCAGCGCTCGACAAGATCGCGCTCGGCCTGCTCGACGACCACGTCCGCCACTGCCTCGCCGGGTCGCGCGAGCCCGACCAGACAGACGAGCTCATGGCCGCGGTCGGGCGCTTGCTCTCGCGTTGAGATGCGGCAGTCGGATCCTTCGGTCGCCGTAGAGCGTGTAGGCGATCAGGCACAGGCTCGCCCACGCGAGCCCGAAGCTCCATCCGGCCAGCACGTCGGAGAGGTAATGGACGCCGAGGTAGAGCCGGCTGAAGCCGACGAGGGCGATCAGCGCGATTGCCGCGGCGGCGATCGCGATCTTCCGCCGGCCTCCTGAGCGACGCCCCAGGACGAACGCGAGCGTGGTGAATGTCGCCGTGGCGACGGCGGCGTGTCCGCTCGGAAAGGAGTAGGTCTCGAGGTGGACGTACGCAAGCTCGGGTCTCGGCCTCTGGAACACGAGCTTGAGCAAGGCGTTGATGACGCCGGCACCGCCGAGTGCGGCGACGAGGACGGCGGCGTCGTTGACACGCCCCCGGCGCACGAAGAGGACGGCGAGCGCACCGACGACGACGATCAAGAAGGCGCTGTTCCCCGCCCA
>DASSXA010000135.1:0-3139 GCA_035704315.1 Gaiellaceae bacterium | reverse complement strand
CAGTCTTCGTCAGGTCACCGATCAGCAGCACGTCGAAGAGCTCGTCGTCGGGCTCGGCGTCCGGGGTGATCATCATCCCGCCGGCGAGATAGCGGCCGACGGCGACGATCGTGTCTTCCATCAGGCCGTTGCGCTCCTCCTCGTCGACGCGAACCCGTAGCTCCACGTTCTTCCAACGCGCGAAGACCGTTCCGAGCGCGTAGAGATACGACGTCTTCGCTCCCAGCGCCTTGGTCGTCGAGTTGGCTTTGGCGGCGACTGCTCCACTCATCCCGACGCTGGCCATGTTGGCGAACCACGCGGTCTCGCTTGAGCCGTTGGCCAGGTAGGTCGCGCGGCCGAGGTCGAAGGGACGAACCTGACCTTCCTTCGCGATCCTCAGGGCCTCGTCGAGCCGCTTCGGAACCTTGTGCGTCCGAGCGAAATCCCAGCCCGTTCCGCGTGGGATGAGCGCCAGCTCGACGCCTTCGCGGCCGGCAATGCCGTTCACGACCTCGTGGACGGTCCCGTCGCCGCCGACGACGACGAGCAGAGTCGCGCCTCCGTCTGCGGCTTCCCGGGCGAGGTCGCCGAGCTGACCAGGGCGTTCGGAGAAGATCGCCTCCCCGCGGAGGCCCGCCCCATGTGCCGCCCGGGCGATGTCTGGCCAGCTTTTGCCCGTCTTCCCGTTCGCCGACGCGGGGTTGACGAGGAAGACGATCGAGCTCAAGCCGTGATCGTCTGCAGCGCGAGCTCGGTCATCTGATCGACCGCCGCGCGCATGTCCTCGTCGGAGATGCGCTTGAACTCGCCCTCGACGACGACGTCGCTGACCGTCAGCAGGCAGCCGGCTTGCACCTTCCGCAGCGCCCCGAGCGTGAAGATCACGGAGGCCTCCATCTCGACGGCGAGGATGCCCCGCGACGACCAGCGCTCGTATTGGCCGTCATCGGGGTTGTAGAAGAGGTCGCTCGAGACGACTGGCCCGACGCGGACCGGCTTGCCGAGCTCTTTGGCTGCATGCACGGCGCCGTGGACGAGGCCGAAGTCGGCGGTCGGGACATGGGGCTCGAAGCCGACGAGCTTGTCGACGGTCCGGTCCGCCGCCACCGCCGAGATAGCGACGATCAAGTCGCCGAGGCTCATGTCCGGCTGCAGACCGCCGCACGTGCCCACTCGTAGGAAACGCTTGACGCCGAGCTGGACGAGCTCCTCGACGACGATCGCCGCGGACGGGCAGCCCATTCCCGTCGCCTGCACCGAGACCGGCTTTCCCTCGAAGGTGCCCGTGTAGCCGAGCATGCCCCGCTCCGAGTTCCGCTGGATTGGGTCGTCGAAGAAGGTCTCGGCGATGTACTGGGCCCGGAGCGGGTCGCCGGGGAGAAGGCAGGCCTCCGCGTAGTCGCCGGGCTCTGCGCGAACGTGAATCGGCATGTGCGGAGCCTAGAGCTTTGGCACATTCGCACGTCTACCCTGCGCACCCTGACCACGCATCTCGAAGAGCCCACGCTCGAGCAGGTGCTCGAGTTCTGCTCCGAAGAGCCGGTCGAGCGCGTCTTCCTCGACGAGGCGGCGCGTCGCGGCTTCGGGCGGCTCCTGGCGGCGCTCGAGGGCGATCGCGTCAGGGCGCTGTGCCACGTCGGGGCGAATGTTGTGCCGTCCGGCGAGGGGTGCGGGACCTTCGCGGATGTCACGGCCGCTTCCCGAGCGCGGATGATCATCGGGGACGAGCGGGCCGTGACCGACCTGTGGGAGGCGGCCCAGCTGCAGATGGATCCCCCGCGCGAAGACCGTCCCGGGCAGCCTGTCTTCGCGATCGACCGGGCGCCGGAACCGGGCCGGACCGCGCTCCGCGCTGCGACTCACCAGGATCTCGAGCTGCTCCTCCCCGCCTGTGCGGCGACCCACGTGGGCGAGATCGGAGTGGATCCGCTCGTGACCGACCCGGGCGGCTTCCGGCGCAGGACGAGGCAGCAGATCGATGAAGGCCGCTCCTGGGTCTGGATCGAGGACGAAACGATCCTTTTCAAGGCCGAGGCTTCCGCGTGGACGCCACAGGCTGTACAGCTCCAGCAGGTCTGGGTCGACCCTGAGGTACGGAATCGCGGCTACGGCCGGCGCGGCCTCAGCGATCTGATCAGGCTGCTGCTCCAGAGAGTGCCGCGCGTGTGCCTCTTCGTCCGGGCCGACAACCCAGCGGCGATCCGGCTCTACGAGGTGGTCGGCATGCGGCGGACCGGGTTCTACAGGAGTCTCCTGTTTTAAGTGGCTCGGCCGGCAACATCCTCCGCATCTCTGCCGGCTGCAAAGCTTGCTTTTCGCACGGCAGAGGTGCGGCAATGTCACCGGCTGAGCCACTGATGGAGCGGGCGCTGTTCGTCCGCCACGGCGAAAGCGAGTTCAGCGTCAAATCGCTCGTGAACGGAGACCCCCGCGTCGCCTGTTCGCTGACGGAGCTGGGGCGCCAACAGTCCGAGCAGCTCGGCGAGCGCCTCGCAGGAGAGCCGGTCGAGCTCTGCATCGTCACCGAGTTTCCGCGGACACAGGAAACGGCAGACCTCATCCTGGGCGATCGCGACGTCCCGCGCCTCGTCGTGCCGCAGCTGAACGACCCCTACTACGGATCATTCGAGGGTGGTTCGCTACGCGAATATCGAATCTGGGCCGCGACGCACGGGCCCGAGGACGCGCCGCCCGGAGGAGGCGAGACCAGGCTCGGAATCGCGAAGCGCTATCTCCGTGGTTTCGAGATCGTGCTCGCCCGGCCAGAGTCGACGATCCTGGTCGTCTGCCACTCGCTCCCGATCGCCTTCGCGCTGGCCTCGGCCGACGGGCGTGGGCCGCGCGCGAAGATGCCGATCATCACCTACGCCGAGCCCCATGTCCTCCACGCTGAAGGGCTCGAGCTCGCGATCAAGCGGCTGCGCAAGTGGACACAGAACCCGGTCTACAAGTGATCAAACGCCTCCTGATCGTCGCGGCCGTCGTCTGGGTCCTTCGCTGGGCGGTGCTCTTCGCGGCGTCGGAGATCGAGCGGCGCAGGCCACAATGACGCCATGGATCCCACCGCTCTGCGCGCTCGCATCGAAGAGCACATCCGCCGGCACCACCTGATTCCGGCCGGAGGCGCGATCGTCTGCCTGGTCTCCGGCGGCGCCGA
>DASSXA010000031.1:0-2766 GCA_035704315.1 Gaiellaceae bacterium | reverse complement strand
AGCATGCCGATCGTCCAGGCCGCCTTCCCTCCTCCGGAGAGGTCCGGCCGTCGGAAGACGTCGATAACCGCGCGCACCCACAGGAAGAGGAAGAGGACGATCACCGCGCCGAGCAGGATCCGCATGCCGTGACTCTACGCTTCCGGCTCTAGGCTGTCAGCAGTGAGGGTGTCGGCCCGGATCGTCAAGCTCGAGCTCGCGGAGCCGTTTGTCATCGCGCGCGACACCACCGAGACTGCCGAAGTCGTCTGGGTCGAGGTCGAGCACGAGGGCGAGCGCGGGTTCGGCGAGGCGGCTCCCAACGACCGCTACGACGAGTCGGCGGAGTCCGCGCTTGACTACATCGACGCGGTTGCCGGCGACCTCGGTGACGACCCGTTCGCACTCGAGGAGATCATGGCCCGTCTGCCTCGGCGGGAGTACGCGGCGCGGGCGGCGATCGACGCGGCGCTCCACGACCTGGGCGGAAAGCTCCTGGGCCTTCCGGTCTGGCGCCTGCTCGGGCTCCCGCGCGCAGGCCCACCGACGTCATGGACGGTCGGGCTCGGAGATCCGGACGAGATGGCTCGGAAGGCGGAGAAGGTCAATGAATTCCAGGGGCTCAAGCTGAAGCTCGGCGGTCGAGACGGTCAGGACGTGGAGCGAGTACGCGCGGTTCGCGCCGTGTGGGAGGGACCCATCCGCGTCGACGTGAACGAGGGCTGGACCGCGCTCGATGAGGCGTTGGCTGCCCTCCCTCGCCTCGCGGAGCTCGGCGTCGAGTACTGCGAGCAGCCCTTACCCGCCGGTCACGCTCGGGGGCCGGAGCTGAAGGAGCGCTCGCCGATTCCGATCTACGTCGACGAGGACTGTCACACGCTCGACGACATCGGCGACTGCGCCCGACGAGGTCACGGCGTGAACATCAAGCTGGCGAAGTCGGGCGGGATCCGCGAGGCGCTGCGGATGGTTCCGGCGGCCCGAGCCCTCGGGCTCGGCGTGATGCTCGGCTGCATGCTCGAGTCGGGCCTCGGAATCGCCGCCGGAGCCTCGATCGCAAGCCTCTGCGACCACGTCGATCTCGACGGCAACCACCTCCTCCGCGAAGATCCGTGGCCTGGTGTCGAGCTCGTCGACGGCGTCCAACTTCCATCCGAATCGCCCGGCCTTGGCGTCCGAGAAGAAGTACCTAGTCCTCGCTGAGGGCCGCTCCGGCGACGAGCACTACGGCAAGACGATGCGCGGCATCGTCCACTACAGCCCGCATCCGGTCGTCGCGATTCTCGACTCGACGGAGGCGGGGGAGAGCTACCGCGAGATCCCGATCGTCGGCAGCGTCGAAGAGGCACTTCGGTTCGGGCCGACAACGGCCGTCGTCGGCGTCGCCACGCAGGGCGGGCGCTTTCCGCCCGCATGGCGGGAGCTTCTGAAGGGCTCGATCCGCGCCGGCCTCGACGTCGAAAACGGGCTGCACGAGTTCATCAGTGAAGACGAAGAGCTCTCGGCGCTCGCCGAGCGGCAAGGCGTCGAGCTGCGAGACCTGCGCAAGCCGCCCGCCGATCTCAACGTCCCGACGGGCGAGAATCTGCGCGTACCGGCGAAGATCGTGCTCACCGTCGGCTCGGACTGCGCCATCGGCAAGAAGACGGTGGCCGTCGAGCTCGACCTGGCCGCGAGGCGGCGGGGCCTGAAGTCCGTCTTCGTGCCGACCGGCCAGACGGGAATCGCGATCGCGGGCTGGGGAATCGCCGTCGACGCCGTCGTCTCGGACTTCCTGGCCGGCGCGGCTGAGCAACTGGTCGTGGAAGGCGCCGCCCGCGGCGGCGAGCTTCTCTGGGTCGAGGGGCAAGGATCCCTGGTGCATCCGGCGTACTCCGGCGTGACGATGGGTCTCATGCACGGAGCGACACCGCACGCCTTCGTGCTCGTGCACAAGGCGGGAGCGACGCACACCGAGGGCTATCCGGAGCATCCGCTCCCTTCGCTCACCGAGCTGATCGAGCTCCACGAACGCGCTTCGCTGCCGCTCCGCCGGGCGAAGGTCGCCGCTATCGCCCTGCACACAGGGGCGCTCGAAGAGGCCGAAGCGCGCGCCGAGATCGCTCAGGTTGCGGAGGAAACCGGCCTCCCGGTCGACGATCCGGTCCGCTTCGGACCGGACTTGCTGCTGGACGAGATATTGGATCGCGTGCAATGCTGAGTCGGCTCGCTCCGACGATCTTGGGGTCCTCAATGACACGACTGACTGTTCTTTTCCTCTGTACGCTCGCTGCCCTCTGCGCGGCGGCGCCGGCCGGCGCCGATCTCACCGTCGGCGCTGCCGACGACGGCGGCCGACTCGCAACCGACGGGGGCGCCTGGTTCGTCGACCAGTTCCGCGAGGTGGGGCTGCAGGAGAACCGGGTGACGATCGGCTGGGACCCCGAGCAGCCGACGACGCTCCGGGAACGCGACCAGCTCGACCGCTACGTCCCGCGTGCGAGCGCGGCGGGAATCAAGCTCGTGTTCCTGATCTCGCCGACTCGGGCCCGCGCCTTGGCCGGCTCTCGCACTGCCGCGAACCAGTTCGTGGATTTCGTCGTCCAGGTCGCGCGCACGTATCCGCAGGTCAAGGACATCGCCGTCGGAAACGAGCCCAACCAGCCCCGGTTCTGGCAGCCGCAGTTCTCCTTCACGGGCAAAGGCCTTGCATGCACGGCCTACGAGCGCGTGCTCGCGCAGGCCTACGACGCGCTCAAGGCAGTCAACCGCGACATCACCGTTCTCGGGGTGTCGCTCTCCCCGCGG
>DASSXA010000382.1:0-5680 GCA_035704315.1 Gaiellaceae bacterium | reverse complement strand
CGCTCCGTGCGCTCCCAGCGTTGGTCGCGGTCCATCGCGTAGTAGCGGCCGACGATCGTCGCGATCTTCTCGGCCGGAAGCTCGGCCAGATCGGAGACGGCGGAAGTGGGCGAAACGTCCCTCCCGTCCGTGAACGCGTGGATCCAGGTTCGATCCTCCATGCCCTGCCTTCTCGCGAGCTCGAGCAGGGCACGGAGGTGGTCGATGTGCGAATGGACGCCGCCGTACGACACGAGTCCGAGCAGGTGAACGTTGGCGCCGCGGCTCTTTGCCCGCTCGAAGGCGCCGACGAGCGCCGGGTTCTCGAAAAACTCCCCGGTCTCGATCGCACGGTTGACGCGCATCAGGTCCTGGAAGAGCACGCGTCCTGATCCGATCGTCAGGTGGCCGACCTCCGAGTTCCCCATCTGCCCGGGCGGAAGGCCGACCGCTTCGCCGGAGGCCTTCAGAGTCGTATGCGGATAGGCGTCCCAGAGCCGGTCGAAGACCGGAGTCTCCGCCAGCTCGACAGCGTTTCCCGGGCCGGCGGGCGCGCAGCCCCAGCCGTCCAAGATCACGAGCGCGACTAGCGAGAAGCGGCCCGGCAAATCGCGACGAACGAGTCGACCTCGAGGGACGCGCCGCCGACGAGCGCGCCGTCCACGTCAGGCTGGGCCAGGAGCTCGCCGGCGTTTTCGGGCTTCACGGAACCGCCGTAGAGGACCGGGACGTCGAGGATGGCCTTGATGAAGGCATGCGCCTCCTGCGCCAACTCGGGCGTCGCCGTCTTCCCGGTGCCGATCGCCCAGACCGGCTCGTAGGCGATCACGAGATCGTCATGAGACTCGAGCGCGACCAGCTGGCGACGGAGAACGTCCTCGGTCTCGCCTCGCTCGCGTTCAGCTTCGCTCTCGCCGATGCAGGCGATCACCCACAGCCCCGCCTCGAGCGCGGCGGCTGCCCGGCGCCCCACCGTCTCGTCCGTCTCACCGAAGTACTGCCGACGCTCCGAGTGGCCGACGATCGCGCCGTAGACGCCGAGCTCGACGAGCATCGGTGCAGAAATCTCGCCGGTGTAGGGGCCCTCGCGCTCCCAGTGGACGTTCTGCGCGGCGACCGCGATCTCCGTGTCGGCCAGCGCCTGAACCGCGGGTGCGAGCCCGGTGAACGGCGGGCAGACGGCGACGTCCACACCTTCGAGCTCGCCGAGAGGCTCGCGCAGCTCGCGGCAGAACTCGGCCGTCTCCGAGGCGGTCTTGTACATCTTCCAGTTCCCCGCGATCAGCATCTACGCCTCCGGAATTACCGCCACACCGGGCAACTCCTTGCCCCCGAGGAGCTCGAGCGCCGCCCCTCCGCCGGTCGAGACCCACGAGATCCGGTCGGCAAGTCCGAGCTCATGAAGGGCACGAACCGAGTCGGCGCCCCCAACGACTGTGAACCCGTCCACGTCCGCGACTGCTTCGGCGACCGCCTTCGTGCCTTCGGCGAACCGGGGCCATTCGAAGACGCCCATCGGCCCGTTCCAGAAGACCGTCTTCGCGCGGCGGATCCGTGCGCCGAAATCGGCCCGTGTCTCCGGCCCGATGTCGAGCCCCAGCCACCCCTCGGGCAGCTTGTCGTACGGGACTACACGGGTCTCCGCGCCAGGCTCGAACGCCGAAGCGGCCACGACATCGCGCGGCAAAACGACCTCGAAGTCGAGCGGATTCTCGTCCCGCACCTCCTCTGCCATCTTCCCCCCGATCAGCACGTCGTCGGCTTTGCCGCCGAGATTCTGAAGCACGCCGAGCTTGTCCTCGACCTTGGCACCGCCCGAAATGAGCACAAACAGCCGCTCGACATCGCCGAGAAGCTTGCCCAGCTCCTCCAGCTCCCGCTCGAGGAGCAGGCCCGCATAAGCAGGCAGAAGCTCGGCGACCGCGACGGTCGACGCGTGGGCGCGGTGGGCCGAGCCGAACGCGTCGTCGACGTAGAGGTCGCGGTCATCGGCGAGCTCACGCGCGAACGAGCTGTCGTTCTTCGTCTCTCGCGGGTCGAAGCGCGTGTTCTCGAGCAGCGCGATCCGATCGTCCGGGAGGAGCTCCCGTAGGCGCCGCTCGACCCGTCGCATGGAGAAGGCCGGATCCGGGCCCTTCGGCCGACCCAGATGCGAACAGACAGCCACCTCCTCCGCCCCCCGCTCGAGCAGGAGCTCGAGCGTCGGGAGCGCCGCTCGGATGCGCGTGTCGTCTGCGACCTGCCCGTCCTCCAGGGGCACGTTCAGGTCGGCCCGGACGAGCACGCGTTTACCCGCGACGTCTGCGTCGCGGACCGACCGAGGTCGCCGCACCTACGCAGTGACCGGGGCGCCGACGGAGGCCGCCACCTGCTCGACGAGGTCGGCGAGCCGGCAGCTGTAGCCCCACTCGTTGTCGTACCAGCCGATCACCTTCACCATCCGGCCGTTCACCATCGTCGACTTGGCGTCCACGATCAGCGAGTGGGAGTTGCCGACGATGTCGGCGGAGACGATCGGGTCCTCCTGGTACTCGATGATTCCGTTCCAGCGATCCTCCCCCGCCGCCCGGCGAAACGCCTCGTTCACCTCTTCGACGGTGGTCTCCCGGGAGAGCACGCAGACGAGATCCGTCACGCTCCCGTCAGGAACCGGGACACGCATCGCCATGCCGTCGAGCTTGCCCTTGAGCTCGGGGATGACGAGCGAGGTTGCCTTGGCGGCGCCGGTGGTCGACGGGATGATGCTCTGCGGCGCTGCGCGCATTCGGCGAAGATCCGCCTTGCCCTTCCGCGTCACCGCGATCTGGTCCTGGAGCTGCTGCTCGGTCGTGTAGGCGTGGATCGTCGTCATGAAGCCCAACTCGATCCCGAACTCGTCCAGCAGCACCTGCGCCATCGGAGCAACGGAGTTCGTCGTGCACGACGCGTTCGAGATGATGTGGTGCTGGTCCGGGTCGTAGGCGTGGTCGTTCACACCCGGAACGACCGTGAGGTCCGGATCACTCGCCGGTGCCGAGATCACGACCTTCTTTGCTCCTGCACTCAGATGCTGCGCGGCCCCCTCGCGGTCCGTGAAGAGACCGGTGGACTCGATGACGACGTCCACATCCATTTCGCCCCAGGGAAGCGCGGAAGGGTCCTTTTCCGAGGTGACTGTGACGGTGCGCCCGTTGACGCTCAGCTCGTCGTCGTCGTGGCCGATGTCCGCGTCGAGGACGCCGTGAGTCGAGTCGTACTTCAGCATGTGCGCAAGCACCTCGGGCGGCGCGAGGTCGTTCACCGCCACAACCTCGAAGTCGGGCTCGCGCTTCAGATAGGCCCGGAAGAAGTTCCGGCCGATCCGTCCAAATCCGTTGATCGCAACGCGTTTCGCCACGTGAGCTCCCTCCCGTTCGCTGGTCCGAGTCTAGTGTCGCATCCCCCCTTCGGGGGATGGAGGGAGGTAACCGAGTTTCCGACTTGAAAGTTGTACCCGTGCCGATTCTGCGTGCGCTCGCCGCCTCGCTCGCCGCCGCCGTTCTCCTGCCCGGCAGCGCCTCCGCCGTCAATGTCGGCGTCGTCGACGACTTCGGGATCGCGCCGGACAACTCGCCCGCCTTCCTCGACAGCCTGGGCGCCGCAGGGATGCGCGAAAACCGACTCTCGATTCCGTGGGATCCGGCGGCTCCGACGACGATCCAGAACCAGCAGGCGCTCGAGCAGTACATGATGCTGGCGACGCTGCGCGGCGTCCGGGTCGTCTTCGCCGTGGCGCCGACCAAGGCAAACGCCATCACGTCGAATCCGGCCGCCGCGGGCCAGTTCGCCGCTTTCCTCGCGCAACTCGCGCGCACGTTCCCGGCGGTCAAGGACTTCGTCGTCGGGAACGAGCCCAATCAGCCGCGCTTCTGGCAGCCCCAGTTCAATCGAAAGGGTCAAGCCGTCTCCCCGGCCTCGTACTACGGACTCCTCTGGCGGTCCTACGACGCGCTCAAGGCCGTCGATCCCGCGATTCGCGTCGTCGGATTGGGGCTATCGCCGCGTGGCAACGACCAGCCAAAGGCGCCCGAAAACGTTTCGATGTCACCTGTTCGCTTCATCGCCGGCCTCGGCAAGGCCTACCGCCGCTCCGGTCGGCGGAAGCCGATCATGGACGCGCTCTCGCTCCATCCTTATCCGGACCGCGACACGGACAGCTTGATGAAGGGCTACCGCTGGCCGAACGTCGGTACACCCAACCTCGATCGGATCAAGCAGGCGTTCTGGGATGCGTTCCGCGGCACAGCGCAGCCGACGTTCCGCGAAGGCCGTTCCCGAGGCGCGATGACCCTCCGCCTCGGCGAGATCGGCTGGCAGGTCGGAATCGTGCCCGGCGCGGCGGGGGCCTACTACGGAACCGAGAGCGTCCTTACAACGAACGAGTCGAACCAGGCGAGAATCTACTCGCAGGCCATTCGCTACCTCGCGTGCGACGCCTCGGTCGAGTCGATGCTCTTCTTCCTGCTCCGCGACGAGCCGAATCTCGAGCGCTGGCAGGCCGGGCTCGTCCGCGCTGACGGATCGCCGCGGCCGTCCTACGAGACGGTCAAGGCGACGATGGCCCAGACCGGCGGCCGTTGCTCCGGAGGCTTCCGCTCCTGGCGGCACACCACGAAGGTCGTCGGAGCAAGAGTGAAGTTTCCCCGGAAGCGGGTTCTGCCGGCACGCAGGCTGACTCTGGCAGTCGTCGCCAATGCGCAGGAAGATGCGCTCGTCGAGGCAGGCGTCTATCGCGGAAGCCGTCGTGTCCTACGGCGGAAGACCACGGTCAAGGCTTATCGCTCACGCATCGTCCGCTTGCCGGCGAGCTTTCGCCCCGGCCGCTATCAAGTCCGCGTCACGCTTCGGGCTGCGTTGAATACGTCGCGCAAGCGCACGTTTACGGCGGCGTTCCGGGTCAAGAGCCGTTAGCCCACAGAGGGCATTTCCGTCATACTCAAACCGGCGGGTCTGCGCTCGTCCGGCGCCGAATTCAGACCCCGTTCGGCGCCACGGTCCGGAGCGCGGTGCAACTGGAGGGGGAGGTCGTCCTCGGAGCTTCCCCTCCGGCCCGCCGCTTCTGGCGGCTGGCCCGGAGGGCGAAACGGCCAGCCGGCAAAGCCGGCATCGCCTCTAAACGGCAGCACAAGTGGTGCCTCAGAGCCCGCCGCTTTACGGCTCCGCGAGCCGGATGAGCTTCTGAAGGCGCCGGTGGACCGTGGCCTTCGTGGCGGTGGGACGGCACTTCAGGCCGAGCTCCCGCAGGGACAGCGCCGGGTGGGCGAGACGGAGTGCGGCGAGCTCCTGGAGCTCTTTCGGGAGACGCGCCAGCGCGCCGCGACGCTCGAGCCGCCGGAGCGCCTTCAATTGCGCGCCGGCGGCCCGGCTCGAACGTACGAGATTTGCGTGGTCGGCGTTCGCCAGGCGGTTCGCGCGGGCCTTGGCGGTGCCGACCACCGCGCGCTCGACGAGGGTAAGCACCGCGCCGCCGGCTCCGGCAAGGGCGAGAAGCTCGGCGATCGGCTCCGAGCCCTTGGCGTAGGCAACGGCGTGGCGGCCGCGATCCTGGACGGACAGAGCGATGCCTTCGGCTTTCGCGACATCCGCCAGGAACTCGGCTCCGGCGCGGTGCTCGGTACGGAGCTCGAGGTGACCAATCGAGACGCTTCCGCCGCCGAGCAGCGCCCCGCGAACGTAGGCGCCG
>DASSXA010000358.1:0-2569 GCA_035704315.1 Gaiellaceae bacterium | reverse complement strand
CAGGTCGCCGGGCAGCAGCTCTCCGTCAGCTCGACGCGAGCGATCATCCGACATCTGCAGGAGCGATTCGGAGGCCACATGCCGTCGCCGGCCGAGCTGCTCACGGCTGATCCGCAGGTGCTGCGCGACAGCGGCTTCTCGGCTCGAAAGGGCGCGACGCTGCGAGCGCTCGCGGAGCGGTTCGTCGACGGACGCCTGAGCGACGAGGCGCTCTTCGCCATGACGGACGACGAGGTCGAAGCGACGCTGACCGAGGTGTCCGGGATCGGGCCGTGGACCGCGCGCGGGTTCCTGCTCGTGGCTCTCGATCGGCCGGACGTGTTTCTCTCGGGCGACCTCGCGCTCCGACGCGCGATCCAACGCGCGTACGGCTTCGACCACCTTCCGACCGAAGAGGAAGTCGCTCAGGTGTCGGATCGTTGGCGGCCGTATCGGAGCCTCGCGGTGAGCTACCTGTTCGCGTCCGAATACGACGGGCAGCCGTGAACGAGTCGGTCGGAATCATCGGCGCTGGGCGGCTCGGGCAGGCCATGGCGCGAACCGCGCTACGCGCCGGCCGCCGCGTCGTGATCGCCAACAGCCGCGGCCCGGAGTCGCTCGCGTCGGTGGTCTCGGCCCTCGGCGAGGGAGTCTCGGCAGCGACGGTGGACGAGGCAGCTTCGGCCGGCATGGTCGTCATTGCCGTGCCCTGGGACCGCGTGCCCGAGGCCGTGCAAGGCCTCAACTGGAACAGCCAAATCGTCATCGACGCGACCAACGACTGGGCCGCCGACGATCTCCAGGGGAGAACATCGAGCGAGCTCGTCGCTGACCTTGTTGCCGGCGCACGGGTGGTCAAGGCCGCCAATACGCTCGGCGCTGATGTGCTCGGCTCGGATCCACACGAGGCCGGCGGCCAGCGCGTGATCTTCGTCTCCGGCGATGAAGCCGACGCGAAGGCGGACGTCGTTGCGCTGTTTCAGGACGCGGGCTTCGCCGCGATCGACCTCGGCGACCTGGCCACAGGCGGCGCGATGCAGCAGATCCACCAGCCGCTCGCCGGCGTCAACCTGATCCGACTCTGAGGAGCGTCCGTCGATGGCCGTCCATATCGAGCTCACGCCGGCTGAAGCCGCCGACCGGCTCGCCTTGCGCGCGAACTCTTCGACGGGCGACGCACGGCGGGCCGATCGACCGGACAGCGGTCGAGCGCGCACTCTCGTGTCGGACGACCCGAGACGGTGGCTCGCCGAGGCCTATCGCGTGGGTCGACACGATTGTCTTCGCACGCACACGTCAGACGACAGATGATTTCTGCGATCGAGCACGGTCTTAGCCGTCGTCCACCGCCAACGAGTCGAGAGAGGTGCGGAAGTGAATGCGTCACTGAAGGATGTTGGTGCGATCACGTTGTTCGTGGAAGATCCGCAGCGGTCGAAATCGTTCTACGAGCGCGTCTTCGACCTGCCGGTGCTCTTCGAGGACGAGGCGTCGGCCGCATTCAGGTTCGACAACATGATCGTGAACCTGCTCAAGGTCTCGGCGGCACACGACCTCATCGACCCCGGAACCGTCGCTCCGCCTGAGTCCGGGTCTCGCTTCCAGCTCACGATCGGGGTCGACGACGCGGATACGGTCTGCGCCGAGCTGGCATCGCGCGGGGTGACGCTGCTAAACGGCCCAATGAACCGCGAGTGGGGTATGCGCACAGCCAGCTTCACCGATCCCGACGGCCATATCTGGGAGGTCGCGCAGAGGCTGCCTGAGGGCGACGGCTCATAGCCGTCCCCGGCTCGGGGGTCGGGCGCGGCCCTGCGTCATATCGGCGCCCTGGGTTTGTAAGGCTCCGCTCTCACCATCGCTCGAGGAAGGGAGGGCTCTCATGAGTCACGACGGGCACCGATCCGGCCGCCTCGTGCTGGCGGTCCTGCTCGCGCTTGGGATCGCGCTCGTGGGCGCCGCCGCCGCAGGTGCGTGGCGCGGCCACCACGGCCACGGCGACCGCGAGCAGTCGTTGTGGGGCATCTACAACGACACCCTGCGCAAGGCGAAATACGTCGACCTGACGCACACCATCACGCCGTCGATTCCTGTTTGGGCGGGGTTCGGGAAGTCGACCTTCGCGCCCACGAAGAACCCGGCCACGGGCCAGCCGTATACCTACGCGAACGACGGCTTCGAAGCGACCGCGTACACGCTGCAGACCGACCAGCTCGGGACGCAGCTCGATCCGCCGGCCCACTGGGCGCCGGAGTACGCGGCGATCGACGAGCTGCCGCCGACCTTCGCGGTCCGGCCGCTCGTCCTGATCTCGATCGTCGACCAGGTCCGTCGCGACTTCAACTACCACCTACAGGTGTCGGACATCCGGCAGTGGGAGCGGCGCTTCGGCCGAATCCCCGAGGGCAGCGTCGTGATGGTTCGCTCAGATTGGTCGAAGCGCTGGCCGGACCCCGCGCTTGCGACGCTGACGAAGTTCCCGGGCGTCTCGCTAGCCGCGCTCCAGTTCCTGCACCTGCAGCGGCACATCCTGTTCCACGGGCACGAGCCGCTCGACACCGATTCGACGCCGACGCTCGAGGGGGAGAGC
>DASSXA010000276.1:0-8699 GCA_035704315.1 Gaiellaceae bacterium | reverse complement strand
CACATCCTGTTCCACGGGCACGAGCCGCTCGACACCGATTCGACGCCGACGCTCGAGGGGGAGAGCTGGCTCATGCACAACGGCTTCGCGCAGGCCGAGGGCGTGGCCAACCTCGACCAGGTGCCGCCAACCGGCTGCCTGATCGAGATCGGCTATCCGAAGTTCGGGGGTGGCCTGGGCGGCTACGCCCGCTTCATCGCGATCTGCCCGAGCAGCTGGCGCTACGGCGTGCGTGTTGGGGAGCTCCCCGAAGCGCCGTTGCAGCGCTACGACAACGTGCTGCACTGGGATCCGGCGCTCGGCATGCGCGTGCGCTGACCTGAGCTCAGGGCCGGCGGTGCACTCGACGCGCCGCCGGCCCAAGCCCCGTTCCCGGGCTAGTCGAGGCCGAACAGGACGAGGACAGACAAGAGAGCGATCAAGACGAAGACGGACCACGTGAGGATGAATCGATTGGCCTCGCCGAGCGCCGGGCCGAGTCTCGATCCCAAGGATCGGCGCCTCACCGCCTCTGAACTGGTGCGGCGCCGAACCGCATGAGCGGCCTCACCGGCCGGCTCCTGTACCCCCAGCCCGGCCCAGCGCCGCTCCAGCACCTCGACGTAGTCCACAGGCTTCATTCCTGCTTTGGATGTGAGGCTGACGGCGACCTCGCTTCGGCCGACACGGTCCAGCAACGCCTCAAGCTCCGGCACAGCAAGTGGGACGCGTTTGTAGTAGTCGTGGCAGAGCGGGGTCGACGAGACGAATTGGCCGGCGCTCTCGCCCAAGACATCCCGTGCGAAGCGACCGTAGAGGGTGTACTCGGACACGTCCCAGGTGGCAGCGAGCGCCGGCAGCCAGTGGCGCCCGGTATTCCTCTGGATGTGGTCGAGCAGTGCGACTGCGTTCTCGCGCTTCCAGGGAACGAGACTCGAGATGAAGTTCGCGGTCGGCAATTCGGCTTGGTCGATCCCGAGCAGCTTCTCGGCTGACCGGTGCCAGAGGACGTGGTCGGCGAGCGTCTCGTCGATGGCGTCCGGAAGCTCATAGAGGCGCACCTGGCCGTTCCCGTCCACGACCGAGGAGGTCGAGAACGGCCGCACGAGGACGACGTCCGAATCGGCATGAACAAGCACATCGGCGGTCAGCTCCTCCGCAACCGCGAGCTTGATCAGCTGTTGGAGCAGCCAGCCTCGAATCGGTAGGCCGTGGGCTTGAAGCCACACGTTCGATCGAAGGCCGATCCTGAGCGTGTCGATCCGCCGGACCCACAGCGGAAGCACCTCTTCCTTTGCCACGACGTTCGTCCGGTTGTTCTGAAGTGATCGAAACAGTGGAAGATCGCCTCGGTCGACGATGATCCAGTGCTCGACCGACGGCGCGCAGGCCTCGAGGCTTCGGCTCAGCAAAGCGCAGCGATCTCGATCGAGCCGATAGCTCGGGGTCACGAATGCGACCGAGGGGGTCACGTCGTCACTTCGCTCGAGGATCCGCAGTGAATCACCTTACGGTGACTGAGTTCTTTCAATTCCTGGCTGAACGTACTGAATTCTTGGCCAGGCGGTTTGCCCTGGTCGACTGTCCCCATCGACGCAATATCGGCACAGGGGCGGATAGCCCTTGATACCCCAGTTGGGCCACCGTCTCGCGATTCACGCTTACGTGACGCTTTGCAGAAAAAGCTCCTTCGACGATACTCGCCGGAGGGGCGATATGTCCGGCGCCATCGTGTACGTCGACATCTCGGAGGTTCACGAGGGAGCTCTAGACGAGCTGAAGGCGGGGCTCGGGGAGCTCGCCGAGTTCATCGAGGCGAACGAGCCACGGCTCATCGCCTACAACATCTACTTCAGCGACGACGGCACCAAGATGACGGTTGTGAACGTCCATCCTGACTCCGCTTCGCTCGAATACCACATGGAGGTGGCGGGGCCGCTCTTTCGCCGGTTCGTGGAGCTCGTGACGCTGTCTTCGATCCACATCTACGGCGAGCCGAGCGAGAAAGCGTTGCAGCAGGCGCATGACAAGGCGCGATTACTGGGTGGCGGCGCCGTGGAGGTGGAGGCCTTGCACGCTGGTTTCACACGCGGGTAGAGTCCGGCCGGTCCGGCCAGGAGGACGAATGAAGCGGAACCAGAGGATCGTGCGCTTTCTCGCGGCGCTCGGAGGTGTCTTTGTCGCCGCCACGCTTCTGGTTAGCCCGACCGCGAACGGGTCACCCGGCAAATCGCGTGAACGAGCCCGCACGCCGGTCGTCATGTTCCCGGCGTACTTCTTCACGACGCTGAGGGTCACGGCCCACCACCAGACCGTGGCGTCGGAGTGTCCACGGTCCGGTTCGTTCCGGGTCTTTTTCCTGAACGACGAGCCGACCAACTTCTCCACGCTGTGCCAGATGAAGCTCCTCACGCTTCGCTATGAGGCGAACCGTGGGAAGCCGATGAGCCGGCGGTTTTCGGACCAGCACGGTGTCGACGTAGCGATCGAGAACTACGGCAAGACCGAGAGCGCGCCGTTCTATGAGCCCATGTACGAGGCGCTCGAAGGGGCCGGCTATGTCCGCGACCGCGACATTCGTGTCGCGGGCTACGACGCCCGGCTCACTCCCGACATGCGCAACTTCCTCAACCGGACGAAGCGGCTGATCGAGGACACGTATCGCGACAACGGCAAGCAGCCCGTCCACCTGGTCGGCCACTCGAACGGCCCGCTCTACATCCAGTACCTCCTGACACACACGTCGCAGCGGTGGAAGGACAAGTACATCCACGGCTTCACCCCGTTCGCAGGGAACTTCCCGGGCCAGGGCATCCTCTACCCGCTCTTCTTCACGGGTCTCGACGTTACGGACTTCACGTTTCCAACGACGCCTGAGACCGCTCGGGCCGGCGCCGAGATGATGCTGCGGAACCCCTCGAGCTACATGAGCGCCTCCGACCCGCGCATCTTCGACCGCCTCGAGACCGTGGTGACCGACGCCTCGACCGGCAAGTCGTACACGCCCTCCGACTACCGCCGGCTCTTCGACGACGCCGGCCTCTCGTGGGCGAAGGAGATCGCGGACCACTACATCGGCTTCGTTGACTTCGCTGATCCCTCGGCCTTCCCCAACGTGGACGTCTACGCCGAGAAAGGCTCTGGCATCGACACTCCGGTTGGCATCGGGCTCGACGATCTGTCGGTCGGCCAGGTGCTCGACGCCTCGAACCCGATCTTCACGCGCGACGGAGACATCAACCAGGAGGACATCACGAACGACGCCGTCCGGGTCTGGCAGGCGATGCCGTGCTTCCACTTCAGCCTGACGGACAACCCCGGCGTGGATCACTTCGCGCTGCCGAGCGCCCCCGCGGTTCTCGGCCGTCTGCTCGTCGATCTGACGCGGCCGCGCTCGCCCTGCTAGGTACGCGCTCCGGCTTCCGCCAGGAGCCTACGAAGCCGCTCGTGCGCCTCGAGCTCCTGTTCTACCGGGTCGATCACGAGCTCTTGGGCAGCCTCCTCAACCTTTCGTCTTAGGCTGCGGGCGGCCTTGCCAGAGCGCCGGCGGGCGCCGATGCCGTTGGCCACGCGGGCCAGGAAGGCGAGCAGGATCCCGGCCAGGACGCCGCCAACCAAGAGCAACGTCGGCACGGGGACGCTCCCCGGCTCCGGAGTCGGGATCACGTCGTCGACGCGTAGCCACGAGAGAATGCCGAGGACGACGAGCCACAGAGCGCCGACGACCGCTGCTGCAGCGAGGAGGCGCTGCAACAGACCCGCCACGGTCCACCACCGCGGCCGGGTCACGCGAAGATCCGCGCCGCCGACGGCCCGGTCGAGCCGGTCGGCCACTCGTTCCTCGTTTTTCGTGGCCGCGTTCCGGACGAGCGTGGGCCATGGCGCCGCGAGGTCGCCCGCCGCGCCATCGGCGAGGCCACGGGACGCAGTCGCGACCTGGGCGTGCTGGACCTCGGTCGGCGGTGGAAGGGAGGTGCGCCCGGGCTGCGGAGCTCCCTCCTGGGCGCGGTCCGGGAGCCGCAGCCGGCGGAGTGGATCGGGCTTCAGCCTGCGCAGCCAGCGAATGAACGGCCAGCCGGTCGCCAGCGCGCCGCGGTGACGGTGCGCCTCGTCGACGGCCCGGATGACGCGCGGAACGCCGCCCGCCTCCTCGAATGCCGCGACAAGCCTTTCGCGGTCGGCGCGCTGGATGCCGGCAGGCCGTCCTTCGCCGAACCGCTCCGACAGGGTCGTAGCCGCCGCCCTGACATCCGCGTCGAGTCGGGCGACGGCGGCTGTGCGAGCCGCGACTCGGTCGGCGAGCAGGCGTCGGAGCGAGTCGAGCCCCTCGCCTGTCCGCGCCGAGAGGACGAGGACCGGCATGTCGGGAAGGCCGTCGCGTGCGAGCAGCCGGGACACGTCGTTTCGCCACTCCGCGACGTCGTCCTGCGATAGGAGATCGGCCTGGTTCAGCACGACCGCCATCGCTGCGCCGTGCGTCCGCAGCGGCCGGAGGTAGCGCTCATGGAGCGACGCGTCGGCGTACTTCTGCGGCTCCACAACCCAGACGACGAGGTCGGCGAGCTCGACGACCCGGTCGACCTCGAGCCGGTGCGCGGTCTCGACAGAGTCGAAGTCCGGCAGGTCAAGGAGCAACAGGCCGGTCAGGGCGCCGTCGGCGACGTGGTGACGCCGTCCGACGTCGAGCCAGTCGAGGAGTGAATCCCCGCCCTCGCCCCACACGGCGGCTTGACCCTCGGAGGTGGTCGGGCGGCGACGGCCGACCGTCGCGAAGTCGGTCCCCGACAGAGTGTTGAAGAGGAGGGACTTGCCGACGCCTGTCGGCCCCGCAAGCGCCACGACGGTCGTCTCCATGTCGAGGCCGAGTCGCGCTCCGGCCTTCTCCGTAACCGCCTGAGCCCGCTCCACCGCTTCACGGTCAAGGCGCCCGTCCGCGACCTGGACGGCCTCGGCGAGCGCTGTGAGCCTTCGGTCGAAATCGCGGCTCACGAGGCGCGTCTGACGGCGTCGATCGCCCCGTGCAGTCGAGCGAACCCCTCCGCCTCCGTGGCGGCGCCCTCGATCAGCGCGTCGAAGCGAGCGGAGTCGGCCCGAAGGATCCCGTCCGCGCGGTCGATGAGCTCGCGGCGCGCCTCCGCCGCGAGCTCGCGGACCGCCTGGTCGCCGAAGATCGCCTCGAGAACCTTCTGCCCGAGCGCCGAAGTGCCGCCGGCAACGACCAACTCGAGCCCCGTGAGGCCTCCCGTCGATGCGAAGACGCCGAGCATCACCGTGAGGCCGGCGCCGTTGACGCCGAGCGATGCCAGTCGCGCCGAGGTCCGCTTGGCCTCGCCCTCGCGGCGCACGAGCTCCATGACGAACGCCTGCCAGGCGCGTACCTGCTCCTGCGTGTCGGCTCTGAGACGATCCCCTGCCCGATCGAGCCCGGGCGTCGCCTCCAGGAGCGCGCGGCCCGCAACACGCTCCTGCCACGCGCGCGCGACGCGCTCGGCGGCACGCTCGCCGGCAGCCCGTAGGACAGCTTCGAGTCGGTGCTCCACGGCCACCCTCAGCTCCTCGTCGGCGCCCGGCTTGCCGGTGATGATGCTTTTCAGGCGATCGCGAGCCGTTCCGATCCGCGACTGGAGCGCCCGCATGACATCGCCGGTTCCGACCACGTCGTGCCAGCGCGCGAGCACCTCCCCGCGAAGCAGCGAGCCGCTCCTCAAGGCGTCCTCTACCTCGCGACGCGCCGCCGCGTATGCCAGGTCCACTTCCGCACGAAGCTCTGCGGCGGCGGCGAGCTGGTCGGCGACGGCGCGCTCGACGGTCCCGGCGCGAGCCGGGAGGCTCGCCAGCGCGCCGGTCAACGTTCGCCTGATCAGCTCGGCCCGGGCCTGCGCGTCGGCGGCCAGGCCGTCCAGCCAGCGCCGGACCGGCGCGAGCGCCTCCCGAGGGATCAGCTCGTCCTCGAGTGCAACCTCTGGAACGACGAGAAGGTCGGCGTCGAGGTTTTGCTCGCGCATCATCTCGCTCATGTGGCTCGTCACCTCACGCTCGGCGTCTGCAGGAACGCGGTTGAGCACGACGGACATGGCCGTTCCGCGGTCGCGTGCGGCGCGCAGGAACTCCCAGGGGACGGCGTCGGCGTAGCGGAGCGCCGTTGTGACGAACAGCCAGCCGTCGGCGGCCGTGAGCAGCTGGTTGGCAAGCGCACGGTTCTCGGCGAGCACAGAATCGATGTCGGGCGCGTCGAGTAACGCGAGACCTGCGGGAAGCGCCTCGTGCGTCACGAGCCGCAGCGTTCCGGGCGCCGCGGCTCCGCCCGTCTCCCGGGGCACGTGCGGGAGGATCCGATCGCCATCGAACCAGCGCAGATCGTCCGGATGGCAGACGAGGACCGGCGCGCGGGTGGTGGGGCGGAGAACCCCGGCCGGGCTCACGACGGAGCCGACGAGACTGTTCACGAGCGTCGACTTCCCAGCGCCGGTCGAGCCGCCGACCACCATCAGCACCGGGGCATCCATCTGACTGAGGCGCGGCAGCAGGTAGTCGTCGGCCTGGGCGACGAGATCGTTGCGAGTGCGCCGCGCGTCGGCCGCGCCGGGAACCTCCAGCTCCAGGCGTACGGCGGAGAGCTCGTCACGTAGTCGCCCGACTGCCTCGGACAGCTCGGGTCTCATCGCCGGGATCATTGCAGCCGCCCTGGCTAACCGGCCATCAGCGGCCTGACTTCGGCGGCGAAGCGGTGAACGCGGTCCTCGAGGCCTGGGGCCTCGTGGCCGAGGTTGACGACGAAGCCGTCACAGCCGGCGTCGATGTATTCCCTCAATCGTTCGGCGATCCAGTCCGGCGGGCCCGCGATCGCGTGGCGGCCCCGTTCGTCGGTACCGGGCGCCGGCTCGTCTTGGAGGTAGGCCCCGATCCTCAGGATCACCCGGCTGTCCGCCCGCCGCTCGCGGAGCTCCTCGGCCATGGCGCGCAGCTCATCCGGCGGCAGCGCAACGGGGTGCCAGACACCCGTCAGCGCGGCCCGGCGCAGTGTCGCTCGCGAGACGCCGGCCACCCACAGCTCAGGACCGCCGCGCCGCACGAACGGCGGATTCATCTGCGACGACCGAGCGAGCTTCAGCCATTCGTTCAATAAGCGGCCCCGGTGCTCGAAGTCGGCGCCGAGGAGACGGAACTCGCCCTTCATCCAGCCGGCGGTGACTGCCGTGACGAGCCGACCGCCGGAAAGGAAGTCGAGCGTCGCCAGCTGCTTGAGCACGACGAGCGGATTGCGCTGGGGAACGACGAGCGCGGAGACGCCGAGCTGCAGCTTCTGGGTGCGGCCGGCGAGGAAGCCGAGCGAGACGAGGGCTTCCGCGATCCGTCCGTAGACCGGCGCGTGCTCCGGCGGGACGATCACGTGGTCGGTGACCCAACCGGAGCCGAAGCCGGAGCGCTCGGCAGTGACCGCAACGCTTGCCAGACGCTCGGCCTCGAGCGCGTCGCCGTAGTTGGGCAGGATCAGGCCGAGATGCGGCGCCGCCACGCCGGAGACGCTATGCGAGGATGCGCGCGTGGAGCAACGCCTCAGTCTCATCACGCTGGGCGTCACCGACCTGGCACGCGCCCGCGCCTTCTACGAGGCGCTGGGCTGGAAGTCGCGTGCTGAGCCCGAGGACGACGTTGTCTTCTTCCAGTCGGGCGGGATGATCATCGCGCTTTGGGGCCGGGGTCAGCTTGCGGAGGACTCAGGGATGGTGGACAACGGCGGCTGGGGCGGAATCACCCTGGCGCACAACGTCCGCTCGCCGGAGGAAGTCGACGAGGTGATCGACGAGGCCCGTCGCGCAGGGGCGCGGATCGCGCGCGAGGGAGCAGAGACATTCTGGGGCGGCTACTCCGGCGTCTTCGTCGATCCCGACGGTCATCCATGGGAGGTTGCACACAACCCGCGCTGGACGATCGCGAACGACGGAAGCGTGAGGCTCAGTTGAGCTGAAAGCGAAGCGTCGGCCCGAGCGGGCGCCTACCGAGGCTCCACCGCACCCGATACGGGCCGGAGCCGACGTTGGGGAACTGCCGGGCGAAGCTGACGGACGAGGTCGCGAGCCAACCGACGCGCCGCAACCGATAGACGTTGCACCGCCAGAGGCCGGCGCCGCCGCTGACGCAAAGTCGGTACCAGCCGAAATAGTGCCTCTCGGTCGTCACGTCGAAGTACACGGCGCCCCGCTTGAGCACCACGCCGTAGCAGATGTCCCGCTTCGGGGTGCAATACCTCGCAATCGTCTTGACCGGCGCCGCTGCTTCGGCGGTGGTGGCGAGCGCCGTGCCCGCCGCGACCAGGACCGTCAGGACCGGAATGAAGCAGCGTCGGCGCACCGCTGGAGGATCCGCCGTGGCGGCCTTTGAGTCAAGCGGCGTCCGTTGTAGTGTCAGCGCGTGTCTGCACGCCGTCTCGCGCTCGGCGTCGCCGTCTTCGCAGGGCTCTCGTTCGCCGCCGCCGCACAGGCGATCCCGCTCGGGGCATACGGAAACACCGATCGCTTCGACCGCCTGACCGGTCAGCAGACCGATTCCGGATTGACGTATCTCGCCTGGGATCAGGGCCGCTCGTGGGGCTCGCCGTACAGCTATTTCCTGGGCAACCTCGGCGAACGGCCGCACATCGCGTTGAAGACGGCGAAAGGCGGCGGCATTACGCCGCAGGGAATCGCCCGCGGCAAGGGCGACGCGCATCTGATCGGGCT
>DASSXA010000221.1:0-6625 GCA_035704315.1 Gaiellaceae bacterium | reverse complement strand
GCGGGTGGGTTCGTGTTCGCGTTGGGCTTCTACGCACTCTTGCTCTGCAACGTCCTCTTCCTCACCGGCGTGTGGGGCTACTCGATCCTCGAGGCCGGCGTCGCGCTCACACCCGGCCCGCTCATGGCCGCGCTCGCGGCGCCGATCGGCGGCCGGCTCTCAGACCGCTTCGGGCAGCGGTTGGTGGCTGTCCCCGGGGGGCTCATCTTCGCGGCCGGTGCGCTTCTCTTCGCGCTCGGTATTGGGGAGCAGCGCTCGTACGTCGACGAGTTCCTGCCGGCCACGCTCCTCACAGGCGCCGGAGTGGGTCTCAGTTTCGCCGCCTTCGGGAGCGCTGCAGTCGCCGAGCTCCCGCGTAACCGCTATGCGACTGGGGGCGCGATCTCGAACTGCTTCCGTCAGATCGGCGCTGCGCTCGGTATCTCCGCGCTGATCGTCGTTCTCGGCACGCCGTCCGCGGCTGACGCACTTCACGACTACCAGCGCGCGTGGGCGCTGATGGCGCTCACAGGTGCGCTGGCGGCCCTGGCGGGAGTGGCACTTGGCCGCGTCCACGCCCGCTACGGGGCCGAGGAAGCGGGCGAAAGTGCCAACCTCACACCTGCCCTTGCCGAAAAGGAGTCCGGCGGCTGATGAACCTCGAAGGCAAGACGATCCTGATCACGGGCGGCGGCTCCGGCATCGGCCTCGAGCTCGCCCGCCGGCTCGCCGCCGCGAACAAGGTCGTAATCGGCGGCCGCGACGAGGCGAAGCTCGATCGGGCACGTGTGGAGACGCCGGCGCTAAGAACGCTCCGCCTCGACGTCAACTCGGAGGAAGAGGCACGGAGCGCGGTCGCCTGGCTCTCATCCGAGCTCGGCGGCCTCGACTTCCTCGTCAACAACGCCGGCCTTCTCCGCGGCTATGCGCTGTCCTCGCCGGGGTGTGAGACGAACGCTGTCGAAGACGTCGAGGTCAACCTCATCGGGGCCGTTCGCATGTCCCGACTCGCCCTGCCCTTGCTCGACGCCTCTAGTGAAGGCGCCGTCCTGTTCATCTCCTCGGCAGTCGCGCTCGCCGCGGTCCCAGGCTTCGCCGTCTACGCGGCCACGAAGGCCGCCGTGCACTCGCTCGCGCGTTCGCTCCGCGCCGAGCTGAAGCCCACAGGCATTCGCGTGTTCGAGGCCCTCCTGCCTGTCGTCGACACCGGGCAAGTACAAGAGCTCGAAGTGCCAAAGCTCTCCGCAGCGGCGGTCGCCGATGCGATCATTACCGGGCTCCGACAGGACCGCGAAGAGATCCGAGTCGGTCGAGTCCGCCAACTCGCCCCGCTGGCGAGGCTCTCACCCCGCCTCGCCGACCGCATCGTCACCCGCGCGCTCACTCCGCTACGCAATCCGTGACCGAGCTTCTCTACCAGACCGACGCGTACTTGCGGGAGTTCGATGCCGAAGTCGTTGCTGTCAACGAAGAAACCAGCGAGGTTGCGCTCGATCGCACGGCTTTCTTCCCGACCGGCGGTGGCCAGCCCCACGACACCGGCGAGCTCACCTTCGCCGGCATGTCGGCCTCGGTCACCGACGTGGTGAAGGACAAGGACGGCACGGTTTGGCACAAGCTCGGGCAAGAGAGCCTGCTGCCTGCCGTCGGGACCGAAGTGCACGGCCCCGTCGACTGGGACCGGCGCTACCTGACCATGCGCGTGCACACGGCTCAACACATCATGAACGGGATCATCTGGCGCGACCACGGCGCCCATGTCACCGGCGCCCAGATCACGCCCCCGGAAGGAAGGCTCGACTTCGAGCTCGCAGCCATGTCGCAGGAGTTCGCCCGCTCGCTCGAGGCTGCGATCAACGAGGTCGTGGATCAAGATCTTCCGGTGCGCGTCTTGTGGCTTCCTCGCGCCGAGGCCGATCGGGACCCGTCGCTGATGCGCTTGAAGGCGAATCTCATCCCGCGCGCGATCGACCCGCTCCGGGTGATCGACATCGTCGGCCTCGACCGCCAGGCGGACGGCGGGACGCACGTCGCCTCGACGAGCGAGGTCGGCCGAGTGCGGGTCGTCAAGACGGAGTCCAAGGGCAAGGCCAACAAGCGGGTGCGGATCAGCGTCGACCCAGAAGCCATTCCGCGGCCAGCCCAGCCGTGACGAGCGCCGTCGTCGCGCCGACCTGAGCCGCCGCACCCAGTTCCGTCCCGAGCGGGATGACCGCAAGCACAGCGACGGCGGCAACGAGCCGAGCGTCGTTCCGCGCGATTCCGAACGTCCGGCGGAATCCCACTTCGCAGACGATGAAGAGCGCGGTCCCTCCCGCGAGGGCCACGGCGATCCAGCCGTCGAGCGGGTCGTACGGGTCGCCGATCGCCTTCTTGAGGCCGGCTGCGAGGGCGACGATGCCGAGCAGGATCCCGTAGTGCCAGTACCCGAACCCGGTCAAAGCAAGCTGGGGTCGTCGCTCCGCCGCCGCGTCGTGGAACGCACGCTCCACCGCCTCCTCGTCGCTGAAGTAGACCCACCAGAGGGCCGCGCTGAGGCTCAGGGAGAGGAGCGCCACCAGCACTAGACCCCCGTCGAGCGGGAGCCCAGCCGCAGCAGCCCCGATCACCACGATCGACTCGCCGAGCGCGACGATCACGACAAGGCCGTGACGTTCGACGAAGTGCGAGACGGAGATGACGAAGCCTTCGACCGTCGTAAGCCAAGGCGTCACCCAGAGCAGAGCTCCGGTGAGCGCCCAAATGACCGACTGCCAATCGCCGCCGAGCGCGCCGCCGACGAGCACCAGCCCAGCGGCAAGCAGGTTGAAGGGCACGATGCGCAGGATCGCGCGCATCTCGGAGATCGACGTGCCGCGCAGGTACATGCCGGCGTGGAGCAACACGACGACGAGGTTGCCGATTCCGAACGCCAGTCCGTCCCCGCCATATGCGTCTGGCACGGCAAGCGCCATGACGAGGAACCCGCCCATGCCTCCGATCAACAGCAGCCGAAAGCGGAAGCGGTCCGTTGCGATCGCGTTCGTCAGCCAGGCGTAGGCGTCGTACATCCACCAGATGAGCAGGAGCATCACGACGACCCGGATGAGCGCCTCGACACCGTCTCCGGCGACGAGGACGCCCGTCAGCTGCGTGATCGTGAAGACGAAGACGAGGTCGAAGAAGAGCTCGAGCGTCGAGACGCGAACGCTTCGCTCACCGGGAGCCTGTCGATCAGGCGGCGACGATCGGCTGGTCGTAGTAGCGCCGGACACTCGATCCGATCCGAGACACATCAGTACCGTAGACGTGGATCGAGATGGCAGTCTCGTCGCCGACGTTTCGTACGCGGTGGATATCGCCGGGTGGCGCGAACCCGTTCACATCGCCCGCCTCGTTCGTGCTGGTGCCGATCTCGACGAGGCACTCGATCTCCTCGTCGAGCCGAAAGAGCTCCTCGTGCTCCACGCCCTGGAGGACGCCGAAGACGCACCAGGTTACGTGATCGTGGATCGCCGTCACCTGGCCGGGACGCCAGACCATGGCAGCGATCGAGAAGCTGCCGTCCGGCTCGGCATGGAGCAGATGGCTGCGGTAGTTCTCGGGGTCGCCGATCCGCTGTTCGTCGGTCAGGATCTCAGCCGAGGGGAAACAGCGCGTCAGCGCGCGGGCAACAAGCCGAGCGGTCTGAGGCCAGTCGGCGTGCCTGTTCACGACGGCGCGGACTGCGATGACCAGCTCCCCGAGTCCCATCGCCGTTTTCCGCGACTCGTAGCTCAGCATGATTGCGCTCTCTTCTCTCTAGACGGCGAACGGGTCGAGAACTCATCGGCCGTGTGTCCCTTTGCGAGCCTCTCGTTCGTCCAGGTCACGGCTGCCACGTCGCCGGCGTGCTGGCGGAAAGGGGCTACGACGTCGTTCCGAGGAAAGCCTTGTCGACATCGCGACCTTGTTCGCGGCCCGGCGCGGTGATCAGGTACGGATCGAAGGTGTGAGTGATCCCTCCGACCCCGATAGCCAGCTCAATGAGTCGGGCGCGTTGCCGTCCGGCCCCCTGCGGCCCTCGCGGGGCCCGACCTTCGAGGAGTGGCTCGACGACACGTCCGCTATGCGGGGCTGATCGCCAACCGGAGGTCGCGACCGATGATCGACGAAAGTCGCTCGACCTCGGCCTTCAGGGCTTGCCGAGGCCGTCGTCCCGCCTCCCTGAACCAGGCGACGCGTACCTCGTCGCCGTTGAGCTCCCAGGTGCCCCGCACCGCGCCGCCGACGACGACGACCGGCGCGATCCAGCCGCTCTGCTTGCTCACCGCCGCGCGCCGCGCCGCCGGCACGACGTGGCCGTCCGCCGTCCCGGGCCCCAAGACGTACTGGTCGAAGCCCGGCAACAGTCGCACCGCAGTCGTGGGCGTCGTCGTGACCAGCTCGTCGACGTCCGCAGCCAGCACGTGCGAGGCCTCCCCGTCCACCTCGACCTCGGCCAACAGATCGCCGAGCGAGCTGAACCAGGCCCGCAACTGTCGTTTGCCGAACCAGCCGCCCGCGAGCCAGTTGCCGAAGGCATCGTTCGTTGCCGGGGCGTAGGTGCCCAAGTAGGCGACGATGGCCGAGCGCGCCGCCTCGTCGGGATCAGGAAGGCCGGACCAGCGCGTGCTTGCAGCCTCCGGGCGCATGAAGGTGACCCGGTTTCCCTGGCTCGGCCCGAAGCAAAGATCGCCCTGCCAGGCGAGCGGCTTCAGGAGCGTTCCCCAACCTGAGCGGAGCTCTTCGCCGACGTGCCTGAGCCCCCGTTGAGCGCTGACGGCTACGGCCAGTTCGTCGCGCGTGAGGGGCTTGGCGTCGAGCGCCTCGCGGACCGCGCGCCGAAGCAGAGG
Organism: Gaiellaceae bacterium; assembly: GCA_035704315.1. Taxonomy (GTDB): domain Bacteria; phylum Actinomycetota; class Thermoleophilia; order Gaiellales; family Gaiellaceae; genus JACDAN01. The sequence goes on along the minus strand of DASSXA010000221.1, from coordinate 1,793 downwards.
CTGTTGCTTCGTCGTAACCCCGAAGTAGCGCTGCCAGCTCGGCCGCTCCCACGATCGGCCTGACGCCATGAGCGAAAGAAAGGCTCCTCCCTCCTCGGGCGTGAGCAAATGGAGCGCTCCACGCATGGCCCAGGTCTTGATCAGGCGACCGTCGGAGAGGGCGCGCGCGACCTCGCCGGGGTGGGACGCCGTCCGACGGACACGGACGGCGAGCTCGGCCGACGACGCGACCTGCGCCTGGACGCCGCAGAGCCGTCGGACGACTGCGGCGATCCGCGGGCTTCCCACCGGGTCGAGGAGCTGCCGCTGCATCCGCCACGCCAGCGCCTGTTGCCAAGTGATCCGCACGGCCATGCGTCGAGCGTAACGACGCCAACCTCTGGTAAGCCTGCGCCATGGCGACGATGGCCGATCTGGACGAGCTCGCCCTGTCTCTGCCGAGCACGACGAAGGAAGCGTCCGAGGACGGCCGCCCGTCATACCTCGTGCACGGGAAAATGTTCTGCTTCCATCGAGGCCAACGACGAGACGCGATCGATCCGAAGACGGGTGAGCGCCTCGACGACGTCCTGATGTTCCGCGTCGCCGACCTCGACGTGAAGGAGCTCCTCCTCGCTGACGGGCGCGGCGTGTATTTCACGACGCCGCACTTCGACGGCTATCCCGCAGTGCTGATGCGAATCCCCGGCCTCGCCCGTATCGATCGGGACGAGCTGTATGACTTGGTGGTAGAGGCGTGGCTGACCAAGGCGCAAAGGCGAGTCGCCAACGCCTGGCTGGAAGAGCACGAGGTTCCGGACGACTCAGCGCACGGAGGACGGTAGGTCGCGCAGCCGCCGAGCGGTGGTGGCGACGTTGAGCTCCTCGTAGTCGAGGTGGGCGAGCAAGTGTCCCTCGAGCTCCTCGAGCGCGTCCACGACCGCACGCCGAGCCTCGTCGGTGTCGTCGTTCGTCAGCGCCCGCGTGGCAGCTTCGACCGCGTCGAGATAGCCGGACACGGCGCGGTGGTCTGCCCTCAGCCGCTCGACGACCGGCCTGATCGCGGGATTGGTCTCCTCCAGCTCGTCGAAGAACTCCACATCTTCGGCGTGGTGGTGCATGTGGACGAAGCTGCAGTAACGCAGGCAGCTGACCTGGAACTGCCAGAGCAGGCCGCTGCTCTTCAGGGTCTCGAGCTCTTCGCGCACTCCCTCGGCGGGGAGCCCGTCGAGCACCGCCGCCGCAAGCTGCTCCACACGCTCGAGATCTCTGCGGATGAGCGCGTGGACCGCGAGCAGCATTTTGTAGAGCAGGCGCCCGCGGGCGGTTTCCGGTCGGTCCTCGAAGGCGGCCACGGTCATGCTCCTGCGCGTCGCTCGGCGACGCCCTCGAGGACCTTCGGGGCGACGACCTCGATGAACGTGGTGAGCGTCTCGGGATCGGGCGGCGTGGCGAGCACGAACGTGCCGAAGCCCAGATCTGTCGCGAAGTGGGTGAGCGCCTCGGCCCACTGCTCCGGCGGGCCCACGATCGCCTGGTCGGTGTCGGATGCGGGAGCCTGGAACGTGCTCGTGAACGCGCCGGGGATGAGGAAGATCCGGCGAATCTCGCGCGGGTCGCGACTCGCAGCCCGGGCGGCGCGATCGATGGCGCGGTTTCCCTCGGCAGCGTCGCGCGCCGGCTTGTAGTTCATCAGCGGGCTGACCCAGCCGTCTGCTACGCGGCCTGTCAGCGCCAGGGCGCGCGGCCTGTTGGCACCGATCCAGATCTCAATCCGATGCGCGGGCGCAGGACCGGGGTGCACGCCGGAGAGC
>DASSXA010000257.1:0-5838 GCA_035704315.1 Gaiellaceae bacterium | reverse complement strand
TTGGGTCAGGCAGCCGATCCCCCACTTGACGTTGCCGAGCACCTCCCACCAGTCGAGGTCGGCCTCGGAGATCGATCGGCCGGTCAGGGCGTTGTAGGTCTCGAGGTACAGGTCGACTCGGGCGAAGCCGCCGAGCCTGCGCTCGTCGCCGCCGAACCGCCACGCTCGCACGAGCGGCCAGCTGACGTCCTCGCGGGGGTCGGACAGGTGCGCAAACTCCCAGTCGAGGACATAGCCAAGCCCGCGCTCCGATACGGCAACGTTGCCGAGCCGGAAGTCGCCGTGACTGACGACGTCGGCGAGGGGCTCGGGCCGACTCTCCCTCAGCCACCAAAGGCCGTACTCGATTGCCGGATGCGGCTCGCCGACGGAGTCGAGTTCGTGCTCGAAGCGCTCGAGGACGTCACCCGAGGCAAGAAACGGCAGCCGCTCGGTCGGAATCGAATGGATTTTGGCCAGCTCCTCCGCGAGATCGACGTCCAGACCCGGCGGCGGGTCGCGGACGATGCGCCGGCCGATGGTCTCGCCCTCGATGAGCTCCATCGCGAACGCCTCTCGGCCACCGAGCTCCCCCAGGTAGGAAACCGGCCGCGGCACCTTGACGCCGGCCTCGAGCGCGGCCTCGAGTACCTGGAACTCGTTCTCGAGCGAGAGCGTTCCCTCGTGGATGACCCCGCCGCCGGCGCGGCGCACGAGCAAGCGCTCGCCGTCTGCCTCGACCGCCCAGGCCTCCTTGGAGGCGCCGCCGGGGAGCAGGCGCATCGACGTGACGCGACGCCCGAGCCTCGCCTCCAACTCGTCCGCCCAGGGGGCGGCGCTCAAGCCGATTGGCCTCCGTCCACGACGAGGGTGTGGCCGGTCACGTAAGCCGATGCGTCCGAGGCCAGGAAGACGACCGGTCCCTTGAGGTCGCCCGGGCCGCCGAACCTGCCCAGCGGGACGTGCTCGACCAGTTCGTCTCCGTGTTGGTTGAGCACGAAGTTGGCCATGTCCGAAGGGAACCAGCCCGGGGCGATTGCGTTCACCCGGATCCCGTGCCGTGCCCACTTCCACGCGAGGTCTCTCGTGAACGCGATCACCCCGCCCTTGGTCGCGTGGTAGACGACCGTGTTCGTGATCTCGGCGGGAGAGCCGTGCAGCCCGGCCACGGACGCGATGTTGACGATTGCGCCGCCCGAGCCGTCGATCATCGCACGCCCCGCGGCCTGGGAGAACAGGAAGACGCCGGTGAGGTTGACGTCGACGACCTTCTGCCAGCCTTCCAGCGGCATGTCCTCTGGGGTCGCGCCCCAGACCGTTCCGGCGTTGTTGACGAGGATGTCCACACCGCCGAAGTCCTCGGCGGTCCGGCCGACTACCGCGGCGACCTGCTCGGGATCGCGAACGTCGCACCCGAGCCCGAGCGCGCGCACGCCGAGCTGCTCGAGCTCGGCCGCCGCCTGTTCGCAGCGCTCGGCCTGGCGGGCGCAAACGACGATGTTTGCGCCGGCCTCGGCAAGCCCATCCGCCATCTGGCGGCCGATCCCCTTCCCGCCGCCGGTGACGATCGCGGTCTTGCCGGTGAGATCGAAGAGCGTCAAGAGAGAGCCTCGGCGACGGCGCGCAAGGTCGCACCGTCTCGGGTCGAGATGAGCAGCGTCGTTGCGCCGGAGTCCCTCCATGCGGAAAGCCGATCCTTCATGTGTTCGGGTGGTCCCACCAGCGCCATCTCGTCAATCAGACCAGCGGGAACTGCTGCCGCGGCGTCGCGCTGCTTGCCGTCGAGGAAGAGGTCCTGGATTTCCTTCGCCTCCTTTTCGTAGCCGTAGCTCACGGCGAGGTCGTTGTAGAAATTCGCGCCGCGGGCGCCCATGCCGCCGACATAGAGCGCGTAGTAGCCGCGAAGCGCGTCACGGGCGGTCTCGACGTCGTCGGCGACGAGCGCCGGGACGGCGGGCGCGATGTCGAAGCCGTTGTCTCGTTCAAAGGGAGCCGGGAAGGTCTCGCGGGCGCGCTCGGGCGAGAAGAAGATCGGGAGCCAGCCGTCGGCGATCTCGGCGGCGAGCTCGACCGCCCGGGGCTTGAAGGCGGCGATGTAGATCGGGATCTCGGCCCGAAGCGGCCGGGCCATCAGTTTGAGCGGCTTCCCGAGCCCGGTCGCGCCGGGGCCAGCGTATGGCACTTGGTACTGCCCGCCGTCGTACTCGAGGGTCTCGCGGCGCAGGATGCTCCGGACGATCTCGACGTACTCACGCGTCTTTAAGAGCGGCTTGCCCCACGGCTCGCCGTGCCAGCCCTCGACGACCTGCGGGCCGGACAGCCCGAGGCCGAGCAGGAAGCGGCCGCCGGACATAAGGTCGAGCGTCGCTGCGGTCATGGCTGTATTCGCCGGCGTCCGCGCCGGCATCTGAAAGATCGCCGAGCCGACCTTGAGCGTGCTCGTCGTCGCCGCCAGCCAGGCGAGCACCGTGGCCGCGTCGGTTCCCCACGCTTCGGCGGCCCAGGCCGAGTCGTAGCCGAGGCGCTCGGCTTCCTGCGCGAGCTCCACCAGCTCCGTCGGGTTCGTCCCGGGCGGCGCGTACCCCATGTAGAAGCCGAGCCGCACGCATACGATGCTAAACGGATGGCGGTCACGGAACTCGCTCCCTCGGAAGAGATCCAGGAGCTGCGGGCGCGTTACCGCGCGTTCATGGAGGAGCACGTCTACCCCAACGAGCGCGCGCTGCGGGCAGACGACGCCGAGCTGATCACTTCGCTACGGGGGAAGGCGAAGGCCGAAGGCCTTTGGGCGCCGCACGTTCCACCGGAGGCCGGCGGAACGGGTCAGGGGTTCCTGACGTACGCGCACCTGAACGAGGAGATCGGCCGCTCGACCTATGCCCAGCTCGTGTTCGGGTGCCAGGCACCGGACGCAGGCAACGCCGAGATCCTCCATCTCTTCGGCACCGACGAGCAGAAAGAGCGCTGGCTGCGGCCGCTCGTCGCAGGGGAGATCCGCTCGTTCTTCTCGATGACCGAGCCGGAGGTGCCGGGGTCGGATCCGACCACGCTGCGGACGCGCGCGTTGCGGGAGGGTGACGAATGGGTCATCGACGGGCACAAGTGGTTTTCCTCCGGCGCCGACGGCGCGGCGTTCGGGATCGTCATGGCGGTAACCGATCCGGACGCCGAGCCGCACCGCCGCGCGTCGCAGATCCTGGTCCCGGCGGATACGCCTGGGGTCGAGATCGCGCGGCCGATCCCGGTGCTTGGCCACGCCGGCAGCGGCTGGTCGACGCACTGCGAGGTCTGGTACCGGGGTGTTCGCGTTCCGGTCGAGAACACGCTGGGGGAGCCGGGCGACGGCTTCCGGATCGCGCAGAAGCGGCTCGGCCCGGGCCGGATCCATCACGTCATGCGCTGGCTCGGCCAGATGCAGCGCGCCTTTGAGCTGCTCTGCTCGTATTCGCTCGCGCGCGAGGCGTTCGGCTCACGGCTCGCGGACAAGCAGACGGTTCAGAACTGGATCGCCGACTCGGCCGCGGAGATCCATGCGTGTCGCCTGATGACGCTCGATGCGGCGCACAAGATCGACGAGGGCGAGGAGGCTCGGGTCGAGGTGTCCGTGATCAAGTACTACGCCGCGGGAGTTCTTCACGACGTGATCGATCGTGCGATTCAGGTGCACGGCGCTCGGGGCCTGACAGACGAAACGCCGCTGGCCGAGATGTACGCGAACGCGCGGGCGGCTCGAATCTACGACGGGCCCGACGAGGTGCATCGGATGGTCGTCAGCCGGCGGATCCTCAAGGAGTTCGAGAAGGGCGGGGTATGGCGGTTCTCGTGAAGACGAATCGCCGTGTGACGCTCGCCGAGCGTCCAGCCGGCTTCCCGAAGGACTCGGACTTCGCGATCGACCAGGTCGAGGTCGCCGAGCCCCGCGCCGGCGAGGTGCTGGTTCGGGCGCTCTGGGTCTCCGTCGATCCGTATCAGCGCGGGCGAATGAGCGAGGCGCGGTCGTACGCGAAGAAGCTCGAGGTCGGAGACGTCATCACGTCGCAGTCGGTGGGCGAGGTCGTCGAGAGCCATGACGGGCGGTTCGCTCCCGGCGATCTCGTTGTCGGGCAGCTCGGTTGGCAGGAGTACGCGATCGCGCGGGGCGGGTCGCTGCGGAAGATTCCGGAGCTGCTCGACCCGCCGACGCTCGCGCTGCACGTCGTTGGGCAGACGGGCATCACGGCGTATTTCGGATTGCTGGATGTGGGTCGGCCACGTCCCGGGGACACGGTCGTCGTTTCGGGTGCCGCGGGAGCCGTCGGACAGATAGTCGGCCAGATCGCAAAGCTCATGGACTGTCGTACGGTCGGGATCGCCGGCGGGCCCGACAAATGCACGGACTGCACGCTCTACGGCTACGACGTCCCGATCGACTACAAGCACGAGGAGTTCTGGCCGGCGTTGAAGGAGGCATGTCCGGACGGCGTTGACGTCTACTTCGACAACGTGGGTGGAGACGTGTCCGGCGTCGTCCATCGGCGGCTTAACGTCGGGGCGCGGATCGTCATCTGCGGCCAGATCTCGCAGTACAACCTCGAGCGGCCCGAGCCGACGTTCCATCCCAGCCTTCTGATCGTCTATCGCGCGCGGATGGAGGGCTTCCTCGTGACCGATTACGCGCACCGGTTCGACGAGGCGGCGGCGAGGCTGGCGCGGTGGGTGGCCGAAGGGAAGATCACGTGGCGGGAGGATGTGACGGAAGGCCTCGAGAATGCGCCGGCCGCGTTCATGGGCATGCTGCGCGGCGAGAACCGCGGCAAGGCGCTCGTCAAGGTCGCGGAGCGCGGGGGTTGAGCGAGGAAGAGCGGCTTCTTCGGCGGGCCTACGAAGCGTTCAACGCGCGGGACATCGAGGGCGCGTTGGCGCTGATGCACCCGGATGTGGATTGGCCGAACGGGATGGAGGGCGGGCGTGAAGTCGGCCAAGACGCGGTCCGTGCCTATTGGACGCGGCAGTTCAGGCTGATCGATTCACACGTCGAGCCGGTGGGTTTCGAGGCCTATGAGGACGGCCGCGTCGTGGTGGACGTCCGCCAGGTCGTGCGAGCTCTGGACGGTGAGCTCTTGACCGACGGCCTGGTTCAGCACGTCTACACGTTCCGCGATCACCTCGTGACGCACATGGAGATCCGAGAAGCCAAGTAACAACTTGTTACTTGCTTCTTCGGCCCTAGCGTCGGGTTGGAACGCCGATCCCCGACAGCTGGTCGAGGACGGCCTCGGGAGGCCGAACGCGAAAGGTGACGTCGACCAGCACGCTGGTGGTGCTCGGCCCTCGACTGCGGCTCCAGCGGCGCTCCTGCTGGACGAGCACGCGGACTCGCTCGTAGCTCGGCCTCGTGAACCCGAGCCGCTCGGCTTCGGCGCCGAGCCGGCGGTTGGTCTCCGCGATGGGGACGCCAGGATCGTCCAGCTTGACAAGGCGCTTGTACAGGCGATCCGGAATGCGTGCGGCGAACGTGGCCACGCACCGCAGCGTGCCGGGACAAAGCGCGCGCATGGGTCACGCGTCGGTGTCAAGTCACAACTTGTTACTTGCCTAGAGCGGTGGCGCGACGCCTTCCGCGCCTGCGATGCGTGGGCCGGGGATGCCGCGGAAGCGATATGGCTCCGGCTCGCGGCCCGGTTGGACGATCCACGCCTCGCCTGTTCCCTCGCTCCGAGCCGCCAGCAGGACCGCATCGGCGACCTCCTCCGGATGTAGGAGCGGGAATCCCGCCTCCTCGAGTGACGCCCGGACCTCGCCCGCCACCATCGGCGTGTCCGCGAAGCCCGGGCAGACGGCGTTGATGCGCACCCCGCGCCGCTCCAGCTGCGGTGCGAC
>DASSXA010000254.1:0-3070 GCA_035704315.1 Gaiellaceae bacterium | reverse complement strand
TCCGGATAGATCGGCTTGGACCGCGCCAGCTCGCGAGGGCTCGGCTGCCGGACGTAGCTCCACACCTTGTAGCGCTGGTCTCGGTGTAGCCGAGGGATGTAGGCGCCGCCCGGGTAGTAGTCATCGGCGATACCCGACTGGAAGGCGATCGGCACGGTGGCGCCGACCAGATGGATGTCGCGGAGCGCGCGCACCGTCACCTCCTGCTCCATCCATTGCGCGTTCAGGGCGCCGGCGGGGAGGAACGGGTCGTCCGACAGAACGTCTCGATTCCCGTCATGTACACCCTCGATCGAGAGCGCATCCTCCTTCCAGTGGTCGTCGATGAACGTGTCGAGCGTCGTCGCGCGCCAGTAGGGGGCACGTCGCGAGGCCTTGATGGTCAGGACCGTCGTCGGGCGCTTCGGGAAGTTGATCCCGCTGTAGTTCGCGTCCCAGACGTAAGAAACGCTGCGCCCCGGATCCGGGCGGGTGTAGGGCTCCCACCGCTCCCAGTTCAGGAACTCACCCTTGGCGACAGCGGGCGAGCCGGCCGCGATGAGCGCCGTGACGATGACACTCAGGCCGACCAACGCCGTCTGCCCTGTGCCGCGGCCGGCCCCCGGCCGCAGGGCGGCCAGCAGAAGCAGCGCCGCCACGAGCAGGAACGCACCGCGTGCGGTCGACGGCGCGTCCCGAATCAGCGTGACGGGCCAGGCCGCGCCGGCGAAGGTCAGCGCGCTCGCGAGTACCGGCCGCCGACGGGCGATCGCGAGCGAGGCACCGAACGTGAAGGCGAAGGCGGCGAGGAGCAGGACGCCGTGCATCCGCGGCCGATCGACCGGGTCGAAGGGGATCGTGACGTCGTAGTAGTCCAGGACGCCGTTCCAGAGCCCGGAGAGGAACGGCCCGACGAAGTTGTGATCGCCGTCGAACGGCCGGGCATCGAGCGGTGAGAGACCGAAAGCCAGGCGGACGACGACGAGGAAGGAAAAAACGGCCGCCGCGAGCCTGAGCCAGGGTCGTGAGACCAGCGCGACGACAATCCCGAGCGCGACGACGAGAGCGATCTCACGGCCCTCAGCCGGTGACTCGAGCTGGCTCCAGCCGGTCGCGATCAGCAACGCGGGAAGGATGGAGAGCAGGGCGGTTCTAACCAAGGGCCACGCCCTCCGTCGCCGGGCTCAGGACCGCACGGAGGTCGTCCTTACGCCGCAGGACCGCAACGGGAATCCCGGCTGCATCGAGTCGCAGCAGTGCGGCGTCCGCTCCGACGGCCCGACGTTCTCGTCCGCCGAAGCTCGGGACGTCGACATAGACGACCGAGACATGCTGGCGGCCCGCTCCGCGGCCGACGATTGCTTCGACGAGCGCAGGCCGAAGTGAGGCCGTCACCACGACGAGATCGCTGGCACGGACCGCGTCGCCGCCGTCCTCCACGAGGAAAGCCTCTGCCGGACGGCGACCCGTCTGCTCCGCAGCAGCCAGCACCTCCAGGGCGCGCGGCCAGTCGCGCTCGTAGGAGCGCACCGACACCGTCTCGGGCGCGGCGCCGCTCGTAACCAGAAGCCGCGAATGACGGCCTCGCCGGGCATGCGTCCAGAGGATCGATCCAGCGGCTCGGACCTGGGCGTCGAAACTCGAATCGGGTGGCGTGCCCGCACCGAAGCCGCTCTGCGCGTCGAGGACGACTGCGACCTCGTCCCGCGGAGCATCCTCCAGCTCCTTGACCATCAGCTGCTGCCTGCGGGCGGTCGACGGCCAGTGCACGCGGCGCAGCGACTCGCCGCTCTGATACTCGCGGACGCTGTGCAGCTCGAAGCCGGCAGGTCGGCGCAGGAGCACTCTGCCCGCGCCGTGCGAGCGAAGCCCGCGCTCGGAGAACAGGGAGCCGAGCGATGTCAGTCGGGGATAGACGAGGAGCGCACCGGAATCAGGCAGCTTCTGGTCGCGGCGCGCCAGCCCGAAGGGATCGAGGACCGAGACCTGGGCGTCGGTGAAGCGATAACGGCCGCGCGGAACGTTCTCCACGCGATACGCCGTACGGAGACGGCTGCCGTCCCGTTCCACGACGACGTCGCGCTCGCCGAGCCCTCCGGCCGGATCGTGGAGCATGACGCTTCCGGGGAGCACTCCTCCCCCGGCCTCGAGCTCGACATCGACGACGATGTCGTCCCCTTCCACGGGCTGCTTCCGGTCAACCGACCGGTGCAGCTGGAACGGCCGTGCCAGCAGCCTCGTCCAGGCCAGGGCTATACCTGCGACGAGCACGAGGCCGACGGCCGGCGCATAGAGCGCGTTCGCGCCGAAGGCCCACGCGGTCATGTACGTACCGAGCCCGAGCGCGAGCGTCGCGTGGCCTCGCCCCGTCACGGTTCGCCTAAACCGGGACCGGGGTGCGCTCGACCGCCTCGGTGACGAGGTCCGCTGCGGAAAGGCCGCCCGCGCGCGCCTCCGGCCCGAGGATGAGCCGGTGCGCGAGCACCGGGACGGCCACGGCCTTGACATCGTCCGGAAGGACGTAGTCCCGTCCCTCGGCAAGCGCCAACGCCTTGGAAACGCGGAGCAGCGCGATTCCGGCCCGAGGGCTGGCTCCCAGGTAGAGGCGCTCGTCGCCGCGCGTATGCCGGAGCAGCGCGACGACATAGCGATTGACGCTTTCCTCGACGAAGATCTGCTTGGCATCGTCGATCAGCGCGACGATCTCGGAGGCACTGGCCACCGGCTCCAGCGCCTCGAGCGGCGGCTCGCTCGTCTGCTCGCTCAGCATCCGGGCCTCGTCCTGGAGCGGCGGATAGCCGATCGACAGGCGCATCGTGAAGCGATCGAGCTGCGCCTCGGGAAGCGGGTAGGTGCCCTCGTACTCGATCGGGTTCTGCGTCGCGAGCGCCATGAAGGGGCGGCCGAGGGGGTAGGTGACACCGTCGACCGTGACCTGGTTCTCCTGCATGCACTCGAGCAGCGCGGCCTGCGTCTTCGGGGAGGCGCGGTTCACCTCGTCGACGAGCAGGATGTTCGCGAAGACCGGCCCGGGCCGGAACTCGAACTCGTTCGTGCGCTGGTCGAAGACGTTCACGCCGGTCACGTCCGA
>DASSXA010000203.1:0-16168 GCA_035704315.1 Gaiellaceae bacterium | reverse complement strand
AGGGCCGTCTGGTACGACGCACAGCCCCCGACGATCACCGGGATCGGAATCGACGCGATGAATTCCTTGAGGTTCAGCGCCTGTCCGTTGGAGGAGACGTGCTCCGCCGAGACCACCGTGCCCTGGATGACGAGCACGTCGAGGCCCGCCGCGAGCGCGATCTCGTAGTAGTCACGGACGCGCTGAGGCGTCAGCGACCCGGCGGCCAGGACGCGGCGGGACTTGAGCTCCTCGATCCGCTGTGCGATCAGCTTCGGCTCCACCGGCCGCGCGTAGATCTGCTGCATCTCGGCCGTCGCCTTGTCCTTCGGAAGCTTCGAGATCTTCTCGAGCTGTGTCTCGGCGTTCTCGTAGCGCGTGAAGATCCCCTCGAGGTTCAACACTCCGAGGCCGCCCATCTCGCCGAGCGCAACGGCGGTGGCCGGCGAGATGACGCCGTCCATCGCCGACCCGAGCAGCGGGAGCTCGAGGAGGTGCGGCCCCAGCTTCCACCCGATGTCGACGTCCTGCGGGTCGCGCGTCCTCCGGCTCGGAACGATCGCGATGTCGTCAAACCCGTACGCCTGCCGCGCCTTCTTGCCTTTGCCGATCTCAACTTCCATGCACGGTCACTCCTCTACCGCTCCTCTGATGCAGAAAGGCCCAGGCTCCCCTCGGTTGCCTGGGCCGAAACGACCGTTTGCGCGTCGCTCTCTCAACTGGACGTCGATCGTACCACCGCTCTCTGACGGCCTCTCTCACCGATTCCAGTCCGGCCACGACGCCATGCCCCTGTAGACGTCCTTCGCTCGACCGTCGGTCACCGAGAAGATCTGAATGGTGGAGGGCCACTCTGCGCCACACGCCGCGCCCACGACGTGCTGCCCCTCCCGCGAGGCGTGATCCGCGTACATCGGAGAGGTGTAGCGCGGGCGGGGATCGAGGTCGGGCTTCCGCGTCGAGCCGTTTCTCGAGTTCACAAGCGCGAGCTCGTTTCCCCATTCCGTCGGAACCGTGGCAAGGAGGAGTGGTCGATCACGAACCCAGCTGAACGGCCTGACCCCGTAGTACCCGCTCGAGGAGAACCGGCGAGGCAGTTGCGTCATGATCGGCTGCTTCTGCGAGCCGTCCGGCCGCATCTTCCAGACCCGCGGTGCAAAGCAGCCGGTTCCGGGAGGCCGGTAGGCGAAGGCGATCCAGTCGTCGCCCCAGACCGGATTGCTGCTCCGGCCGTCCCTCGTCAGCCGCCGCTTCGAGTCGCCGTTCACACGGGTTGTGTAGATGTCGAACCAGCACTCGCTGGGCCCAGGCGGATCCCGGTAGATGTCGTAGGCGATGCTCTTGCCGTCAGGCGAGATGCTCCACGTGACGCTCTTCCGCCGCTCGATAACGGCGACAGTGCCGCGGTCGACATCGACGTTCACGAGCGCCTCGCCCTGGCTAGCAAGCAAGTGTCGTGAGTCGGGAAGCCAGGCGGCCGGCCGCCCATGTGCGACGAACCGCTCGTCGCCGCCGCCGGGATCGACCGTGAGGATTCCCGACCCACGCCGCCAGACGGCGATCCGTCTGCCGTCGGGCGAGACGAGGCCGTAAACGCCGCGCGTAAGACGGCGCATCTTGTTGCCGCTGACATCGCCGATCCAGACCGCCTGTTGCGGCTGGTCGATCGCCTTGGTGAAAACGAGGTAGCGCGCAACGGGCTCGTCGTCGCTTCCGCCCATGCAACCCGGCAGAACGAGGGCGACGGCCAGCAGAGCCGCCCGCCGGATCACAGCTCGGACGCGACCGGTTCCAGCTCGTCGACCCGCACTCCCTCGGCCAGCCGTGAGAGCTCCGGTGGCTCGAAGCGTCCGGCTCCAAGCTCCTGGACGGCGGCGGCCCCGGCCGCGACTGCTCGCCGCAGCGCTTCCTCGGCAGGGCGTTCCTCGTACCGCGCAGCAATGAACCCGGCGAGGAGGACGTCGCCCGAGCCAACGGGCGATACCGGGTCGATCCGCGGAATCGACGCGTAGTACCGATGCGTCTCTCGCTCCTCGTGGAGCAGCGCGTAACAGCCCGACTTCAGCGTGATGACGACGTTGCGGGCGCCGAGGTCCTTGATGTGATCGAGCGCCTGGACGAAGTCTTGGCGGTCATGGAACTCCTGGCCCATGAGCCCTTCGGCCTCGCGCTCGTTCGGCGAGACCAGGAACGGCTCGGCTTCGACGCCATGGCGGAGCGGCTCTCCCTCGCTGTCCAGCGTGGTTTGCAGCCCGCGCCGGCTGAGCTCCCTGATCGCGTCGGCGTAGAAGTTCTCGTCGACGCCGCGCGGCAGGGAACCCGCGAAGACGATGCCGTCCGCTCCCCGCGACAGGTAGCGCAGCTTGTCGAGCAGGAGGTCGAGCTCCTTCGGCTCGACGTTGGGTCCCCACTCGTTGATCTCGGTGTACGAGCCCCCAGTCGGGTCCACGACGGCCGTCGAAGTGCGCGACTCCTCGCCGATGCGGACGAAGTCGTTGAGGATGCCCTCGCGAGTGAGCTCCGAGACGATCCGCGCACCGGTCCGTCCGCCCGCGAGCCCGGTCGCGACGACCGGGACATCGAGCCGCTTGAGCGCTCGCGCGATGTTGATCCCTTTCCCGCCGGCGAGCGTCAGCCAGGCACTTGCGCGGTGACGCTGTCCGGGCTGGAAGTTCGGCACCGTCAGCGTCCGGTCGAGCGCCGCATTCATGGTCACCGTGATGATCAGTTGAACCAGCCTCCGATGTGGCGGAAGGTGCGGCCGCCGAACCACTTCACGCGCTCCACGACACTGGGAGCATCCCGGTCCTCGGCGGCGACGAGCGCCGTGCGGCCGATCAGCCGGCCGCGTTCGTACACGCGCAGCTGGCCCAGTGCATCTCCGCGTCGCACCGGGAGATCGACCCGGCCCGGCAGGACGACGCGCTGGACGAGTGGACGGCCGATGCGAACGGCGCGCCGCAGCGGCCGCGCCGCGACGACGGGGACCGGCGCCTTTCCGTAAGTGACCGCGACCCGGCCGTAGACCCGCCCGGCCGGAGCGAGCGGCACGAGCGCGTAGCGGGACATCCCCCAACCGAGCAGCTCTTCCAGATCGGCGTTCCGGACCGAGCGTGAAGGGCTGCCGAGGATCGTGGCGTAGATGGTCACGCCGTTCCCGCGCGCCGCGGCGATCTGATTCCAGCCGGCACTCGAAGTGTGGCCGGTCTTGACCCCGAACACTCCGGGAAACTCGCCGAGGAGGTCGTTCCATGTGTGGAGCGTGCGACCACCCGTGATCGTGGCGCTCTGACGACGGACGAGCCGGCGGACCAGGGGCTCGTGCATCGCCGCCAGGCCCAGTTTGGTCACGTCGAACGCGCTCGAGTAGTTCCCGGCGTCGTACAACCCGTCCGGCCGCGCGAACCGGGTGTCCTCGAGTCCGAGCGCCTGTGCCTTCCGGTTCATCAGCGTGATGAACGACGACCCATTTCCATGCCCCACGTAATCGGCAAGCGCCACCGCCGAGTCGTTTGCGCTCTGGATCAGTGCCGCGGCGAGAAGATCCCGGACGGGTAGGCGCTCACCCGCTCGCAGGGCGATCGTGGAGCCCGTGACACCGACGGCGTCACGATCGACGGCGACGACCTCGGTCGGCTTCGTCCGCTCGAGCGTCACGAGTGCGGTCATCAGCTTCGTGATGCTCGCGATCGGCAGCCGGTCGTGGGCATTGCGTGCGAGCAGCACCTCCCCGTTTGCCCCATTCATGACGAGGTAGGCGCGTGCATCCACGTCCGGCGCAGCGGCCGCGGCCGGTGCGCAGAAGGCGAGGACGAGAAGGGCGGAGAGAAGCCGAAGCTTCACCGCGGCCCAGCCTAGCGCGCCGGCCTAGCCCCTAACTGCCGGACGGCTCAAGGCTTCGTTCTGTTAGCGGCTCTTTACTTGACTCGAAGCGACTGCCCGACGTGGAGCGCGCGCGGGTCGATGCCGGGATTGAGCCCGAGCAGCTCGTCGACAGTCGTCCCGAAGCGTCCGGCGATCGTCGCGAGCGTGTCGCCGCTGCGTACGGAGTAGGCGGTGGTGCGAGGCCGCACGTTGTGGGCCGGCCGGCGAGCGACCCGCACCGGCGTCGGCGTCGCTTCGCGCGTCGCCCGAACCGGCGCGGCGTCGTGGAGGACCGGGCGCACGGCGACCATCGTGGCGGTTGCGACCACGAGGAACGCCACGGGAAGGGCGTAGCGGATGAACCAGGCGGGGATCGTCACCATCCGGATGCCGTCCAGATCTCGGATTTCACCCGAGCGGCCTCCCCTCCTGCCGCCCCGCGCCAATCCGCCTGGTCGCCCTGCCGGTAGGCGTACATGACGGAACGAGAGACATTGACGACCGCACTCGACGGGCCGCTCGTGAAGGCTCGGGCGACGTCGGCGGGCGTGGCGCCCTGAGCGCCGACTCCGGGGAGGAGGAGCAGTGACCGCGGGAGGAGCCGGCGCGCTTCCCCCACTGCGCGCGGATGCGTCGCCCCGATGACAGCGCCCACGCTGGAGAGCCCGCCCTCCCCGACGAGGTCCTCTCCCCACTCACCGACGAGGAGGGCCACGTGCTGCCAGAGCGGGCGTCCGTCGGAAAGGGCGAGCTCCTGTACTTCGGCCCCACCCGGGTTCGAGGTCCTGACGACGCAAAAGATTCCTACGCCGTGGCGCCGGCAGGCGGCAAGGTACGGATCCACCGAGTCCCGACCGAGGTAGGGGTTCACCGTCATGGCGTCGGCGAGTGGCAGCTCGGCTTCGCTCCTGGGCTCGAGGTACGCGGCGGCGTAGGCACGGGCGGTCGAGCCGATGTCCCCGCGCTTCGAGTCGAGGATCACGAGCAGGCCCGCTGACCGGGCGTAGGCGCACACCTCCTCGAGCGCGGCGATGCCCTTCGAGCCGAGCGCCTCGAAAAAGGCACTTTGCGGCTTCACGCCTACGGCATGCGGCGCGACGGCGTCGATGATCCCCCTGCAGAAGCGAGGGACATCGTCGCGCAGCTCGACCGGGATCAGATCGGGACGGGGGTCGAGACCGACGACGAGCTGGGTTCGCTTTTGCTCGACAGTCGACGCGAGCCGGTCGGCGAAGTTCTCGGCCATCGACGGACCAACATAGGACGAGGGCCGGTCACCCGGCCCCCGTAGGTTCATCGGGACAGGATCGACCCCGCCCGTGGCGCTTTAGTACGACTGCTTGACGGCCTGCTTGAGCTGGCTGCCGGCCGAGAATTTCGGCACCCGTGTCGCAGGGATGTTCACGCGCTCGCTGGGATTCCTCGGGTTCACTCCCTGCCGCGCGGCCCGGTGCTGCGCGGAGAACTTGCCGAAGCCGGTGAAGGCCACCTCTTCACCACTCCGCAGCGACTCGGTGATCGAGTCCAGGAAGGCGTCGACGGCCGCCGACGCGTCCTTCCTACTCAGTCCGCTCTTCGACGCAACACGGTCCACGAACTCCTGTTTGGTCACGGAGGTACTCCTCTCGACGCTTGTCAGAGTGCGCGCTGGACCCTAACAGCGATCCCGGTTCCGCTCAACCATGCGGTTTTTGCGGCAGTTTTTCGAGGGCCAACAGATCGGCCGCCCGGAAGAGCGCCCGAAGGCGGACCCCGTGCCGGGCAAGCTCGTCGACTCCGCCCTCCTCGCGATCGACGACGCAGACGGCAGTTCTGCATTCCAGGCCGGCTTCGCGAAGTGCAGCGACCGCCGCGAGCGCCGCTCCACCCGACGTCACGACGTCCTCGACCAGGCAAATCCGCTCGCCGGCCTCGAACACCCCTTCGAGCCGGTTACCGGGCCCGTAGCCCTTCGCTTCCTTCCGTACGATCAGAAACGGCAGGCCCGACGCCAGCGAGGTCGCCGCGACGAGAGCGACAGCTCCCAGCTCGGGGCCGGCGAGCCGGGCCGCCTCGGGCTCGTGCTCGGCGACGTGGTCGGCGATGCGCGCGCCGATCGCCTCCAGCAGGTCAGGCCGCGTCTCGAAGCGGTACTTGTCCAGGTAGTAGTTGGAGCGACGACCCGAGCGGAGCACGAAGTCCCCCTCCAGATAGGCGTGCTCCCGGATCGCGTCACGAAGCTCGTCGGTTGTCATTGGCACTAAATGCTCTCGATGATCGCGTGAGCATCGTCGAGCAGATCGCGCGCCTCGTACCCCTTGGTAAACCGGATCGCCGAGCCGTCGTCGAAGTGGACCTCCACGCGCTCGCTCCCTCGCCGTCCGAGGAGCACGACCGCGGCCGCGATCCCCAGGAGGAGAAGGACGGCGTTACGCAACC
This sequence comes from Gaiellaceae bacterium, assembly GCA_035704315.1. Taxonomy (GTDB): domain Bacteria; phylum Actinomycetota; class Thermoleophilia; order Gaiellales; family Gaiellaceae; genus JACDAN01. The sequence goes on along the minus strand of DASSXA010000203.1, from coordinate 9,907 downwards.
GCATACTCACCGACGAGAAGCGTGCGGAGGTCGTGCTGGACGAGCGCCGCCGTCGACCCCGGCTCGGCGATCGCGACGGTTACGCGTTCACCGCTCGTGACCACGTACACGTCGGCTTCACGCGTGAAGGCCTCGAGCCGCTTGGCAGTGCGGTTCGGCCGAAGCTGGTCGGCATACGCGAGCATCGCTTCGGCGATCCCCGCCACTTCCGCAGCCTCGTCTTGGGGCAGCGAAGAGGCCGAGACCTCTCCTCCACGCTCGAACACGACCACCGCCCGGACATCTTCCGAGACGCGCAGGAGCTCCTCGAAGGCAGGGTCGGCGTCCATTCCCGGGAACATACTGCGGCGATGTGGAAGCCGCTCGACAAGTTCTTCGCGGATCGCGGCCCACATCTGGCCGCGATGATCGCGTACTTCGCGCTGCTCTCACTCGTCCCGCTGGTCTTCCTGGCCCTGGCCCTCCTCGGCCTCTTCGGCCGAGCCGACGAGTCCACCTATCTCGTGACGGAGTTGAAGCAGATACTGCCGTCCGCCTCGATCTCGCGGATCGTGGACGTCGTCAACGGCATCCGGGAGAACGCGCCGACCCTCGGGATCATCGGCGGCGTCTTCCTGCTCTGGAGCTCGCTCTCGCTCTTCAGCGTGCTCGAGTCGGCGATGAACATCGTGTACGGCCGCCCGAATCGCTCGTTCCTCCACGGCAAGGGCCTCGCGGTGATCCTGCTCCTGGGCTCCCTCGTGACCCTCTTCCTCGGTCTCGCGATCGGGACGATCGGCTTCGAGGTCCTGCACGACGCAGCGCCGGGGGTGATCTCCAACCGCTGGGTCAGCTACGTGCTCTCGCTGATCATTTCCACCCTCGCGGTCTTCGTCTTCCTCTTCTCGATCTATTACCTCCTCCCCAACGAGCGGCTCGACTTCCGCGAAGTGCTGCCCGGAGCCGTGCTGGGCAGCATCCTGCTGCAGGTCAGCTTCCAGGCTCTGCCCCTCTACGTCGCGCTCTCGCAGCGGGAGGAGGCCCTGACCCTGCGAGCGCTGGGCGCGCCGGTGATCCTCCTCATCTGGCTCTACGTGATGGCCAACGTGATCGTCATCGGCGCCGAGATCAACTGGTGGCTCGCCCGCGGCCGCGAGGAGGAGCGCGAAGCTATTCCAGGCCTTGCGTAATCGTGAAAAGTCTCGCGACTTTTCACGATGGGCATTGGCTCAGGCGGCGCCCTGCCCCGAAGCGCTGCGCCGTTCCCTTGACCTGAACCGCAGCTGCGGAACCGGCTAAGCCGGTTCCGCGGCAAATTTTCTGAGCAGCGCCTGCGCAGCTCGGGCTCGGTGGGAGTTCATTGCCTTCCACTCGTCGCCCAGCTCGGCGACGGTCTGGTCCTCGCCGTCCGGAACGAAGATCGGGTCGAAGCCGAAGCCGCCAGTCCCGCGCGGTTCGTCGACGATTCGCCCTTCCAGGACGCCGGTCCCCCGAAGCTCGCGTCCCTCCGGCGAGACCGCGACCAGCTCACAGACGTAGCGCGCACGCCTGTCCTGGACGCCGTCGAGCTCCCCGAGCAGGCGCTCGACGTGTTCCCCTCGGGCGAACCGCGCCGACTCGATGCCCGGCCGGCCCCTGAGCCCGTCGACCTCGAGGCCGGAGTCCTCGCCGAGGACCCAGCTCGACGGGTCGAGCGAATGCCCGAACTTCGCCTTCGACCGCGCGTTCTCGTAGTACGTCTCGCCGGTCTCGGGCGGGTACTCCTCGGCCTCGACCGGTTCGATCTGCCAGGCGGGGAGCGCTCGACGGAGCTCGCGAAGCTTGCCGGGATTCTTCGAAGCGAGCCGGGCTCTTACGGGTTCCAGCGCGCGCCTTTGACCTCATGCGTTCGGGACAGCGCGTCGAGGAGCTCAGCTGCGCTCCGGCCAGTCCTGACCCGAACGCGCATGTCTACCCGCCGAGTGTCTCCTTCCTCCTCGAACTCGAGCGCGCGGACCTGGGCACCGGCGTCCTCGACGGCCTGAAGCACCGAGACCGTCGTTGCGCCGGCGGAGAGCTCGACGGCCAGCCGGCCTTCCTCGGGTCGAAACCGCTCAGAGGCGCGGTAAGCAACGACCCGCAGCGGGTACAGGCTGAACAGCACGAGCACGGTAGTGATGATCGCGGCGCTGTAGAACCCGGCGCCGGTCGCCATCCCGATCGCAGCGACGACCCAGAGCGTGGCCGCGGTCGTCAACCCGCGGACCGAGAGCCCCTGCCGGATGATCGCGCCGGCGCCGAGGAAGCCGATGCCCGTGACGATCTGGGCGGCAATCCGCGTCGGGTCGAACACGATGCCGCTCGCATTCGAGAACTGCCAGTCCGTCCAGGCGAAGGCGGAGACGAGCGTGAAGAGTGCGGCGCCGACCGAGACCAGCATGTGCGTCCGCAGTCCCGCCTCCCGCTCGCGAAGCTCGCGCTCGACGCCGATGGCCCCGCCGAGCGCGGCCGCCAGGCTGACGCGGAAGAGGAGCTCGAGCCAGCTGAGCTCAGGCAACCGGCGCTTCCACTGCCTCGCGCTGCGCGTCCATGATCCGCTCGATCCCGACTGCCGCAAGATCGAGCATCTCGTCGAGCTGATGCCGCGTGAACCGCTCCCCCTCGGCCGTCGACTGCACCTCGATCAGGCGTCCATCCCCGCTCATGACGACGTTGACGTCGACCTCGGCCCGCGAGTCCTCGGAGTAATCGAGGTCGAGTAGCGGCTGGCCGTCGACGAGCCCGACGGAGACGGCGGCGACCGAGTCGGTCAGCGCCCGGCCGAGCCCCAGGCGGTCGAGTGCCCGCCGTGCTGCGACGTAGGCCCCTGAGATCGCCGCACAGCGCGTACCGCCGTCGGCCTGGAGCACGTCGCAGTCGAGCCAGAGCGTCCGCTCACCAAGCGCCTCCAGGTCGGTCACGGCGCGCAGGGAGCGCCCGATCAGCCGCTGGATCTCCACGGTGCGGCCCTTCTGGCGGCCGGAGCTGGCCTCGCGCTGCGTCCGCTCACCGGTCGAGGCAGGAAGGAGGCCGTACTCCGCCGTCATCCATCCTCGCCCGGCCCCCTTGAGCCAGCGCGGCACGGCCTCGTCGATGGACGCAGTGCAGAGGACACGCGTGCGTCCGAAGGAGATCAGCGCCGAGCCCTGCGGCTGCTCCAGGTAGTCGACATCGAGCTCGAGCGGCCGAAGCTCGTCCGTCCGTCGGCCGTCCTCGCGCGTCATGCGGCTGCCGCCTCGAGCTCCGCGATCTCCACATGCTCGACGCCGTCGAGAGGCAGCTGCAGGAAGCGCTCGCCCAGCCGCCGGAACAGCTCGGTATCGCCGGTGGTAAGGAAGCGATAGCCGCCCTCGCGGCCGGAGCCGTTCTCGATTCCCTTGCGCTCCAGGGTCTCAGCCACCTCGCGGGCGGTCTCCTCGGCCGAGAACACGAGCGTGACGTCGCGGCCGAACACCCGCTCGAAGATCGGCCGGATCAGCGGATAGTGCGTGCACCCGAGAATGACGGTGTCCGCCCCGGCGTCCTTCAGCGGCTGCGCGTATTCGCGCACCGCCTCGGTCGTCTCGGCGCCGAAGGGCTTTTCGCTCTCGATCAGCGGAACGAGCTTCGGACAGGCGACCGGGAAGAAGCGCACGCCCGCATCGAGCGTGTGGACAAGGTCGTCGTAGCGGCCCGAGGAGACCGTGGCCTCCGTCGCCATAAGCCCGACGCGCCGGTTGCGCGTCGTCTGGACCGCGGCGTGCGCCTCCGGCGTGATCACACCCACGACGGGGACGCCGAGCTGCTCCTGGAGCTCCGGTAACGCCGCGGATGTTGCGGCGTTGCAGGCGACGAGGATCAGCTTGACGCCCTGTGCTTCGAGCCAGGCGGCGATCTCCAGCGCGAAGCGGCGAATCTCGGGAAGGGGGCGCGGGCCATACGGCAGGCGCGCGCCGTCTCCCAGGTAGACGTAATCCTCGTGAGGCATCGTCACGAGGCATTCGTGCAGGACGGTCAGGCCGCCCATGCCCGAATCGAAGACGCCGATCGGCCGAGAATCCACGGCGCGATTGTGACAGCAGCGACAGTTGGACTACCCTAAGCCGCCCGTGGGTCGCCTCGTTCTGCTCATTGCAGCCGTCACGGCTGCGCTTGCGATCGCCGCGCCGGCGGGCGCCTTCACTCGCACCGAGCACACGCTGACGATGGGCGACGGCGTCTCGCTGGCGGCGACGCTCTACCGGCCCGACGGCGCTTCGCCCGCGGGAGGCTGGCCGGCCGTCCTGCTCCTCCACGGGATCGGCGACAACCGCTCGTCGATGGACGTAATCGCAGAACAGTTCTTCGCGCCCCAGGGCTACGCGGTGCTGACGGTCGATGCGCGCGGGCACGGAAGCTCGGGTGGGCAGTCCACGTTCGTCGGCGCGCGTGAAACCAGTGACTACGCGGCGGCGCTCAGCTGGCTCCGCGCGCGGCCCGGAGTCTCCGACACGCGCATCGGGGCGATGGGCTTCTCGCTGGGAGGCGGATCGGTCTGGAAGCTCCTGGCTGCGCCGGGAACACGCCTCGCCGCCGCCGTGCCGGTGATGACGTGGACGAGCCTCTACGACGCGCTGCTGCCGCAGGGGTTCGCCAAGGCCGGGCTCGTCTCATTCTTCCGAAGCCTGCTTCCCGAAGGCCACTGGGATCCGCAGGTCGCGGGCCTGGCCGACGACGCACTCCTGAACCGCAACCTGCCCGGACTGAGACAGTTCGCGCAAGATCGTTCGACACGAGACGACCTCGTGAAGATTCGCACGCCGGTCTTCATGATCCAGGGCCGGCGCGACTTCGCGTTCGACATGGATCAGGCCCTCGCCGCATTCGGCCGGCTGCAAGGCAAGAAGCGGCTCTTCTTCGGCGACCTCGGCCACGCGCCGGCCACCAACCCGCCGGCTGAGCGCGCGTACTACCTGACCCAGGCGCGCCTCTGGTTCGATCGCTTCCTGAAGGGGCAGCTGAACGGGATCGACACGCGTCCTCCCATCGAGCTCGCTCCGGACCCGTGGACGGGCAAGACGGTCCAGTACGCGCGCCAGCCCCAGCGGCGCATCCTTCGGCTCCGCTTCCGTGGCCGAAGGACGATCGACGGCGGTGGCAAGGTCGTTCGGACGGCTGCTCCGTCGAAGCGCCTCAACGAGACGTTCGGCTCGGGGCTGGTTGCCGCCCAGGTCTCCTCGACGACGCGCTGGCCGCACCTCGTGGCCGTGCTCTCGGCGATCGCACCGAACGGGGTGGAGACTGTCATCGGCGAGGGCGCGGCGCAGACGCCGACGTTGTCCGGCAACGCACGTTGGGTCACGATCCGCCTGACGAGCCAGGCGACTACGGTCCGGCGCGGCTCGAGGTTCCGGATCGCGCTCGGCGCGACCGACAGCCTGCTCTACCCGGTCTCGGTTCCGAGCACCGCCCGCGTCGCGATCGGCGAGACGAAGATCGTCCTCCCCGTGCTGCGACAACCGGTTTCTCGGTAGCGCGTAGGATCCAGGAATGTCTGGCTCTCGCGGAGCGCTCGCCGCGGCAGCTGCGACCGGGGCACTGGTAGCCGCAGGCCCAGCGCTGGGGATCGACATGTCTTTGCGCTCGCCTTTCCTGCCGCCGCCTGACGGGTCTTCGAGCTCGGAAGCGCTCGCGCTGGCCGAGCATGGGCGCGAGGTGATCGTCACGGTTACGGGCGACAGGCGCGCGGCGTCCATCCTTCGCGGCCAGCGCCGACTCGGGCAGGGCATCTGGCTGGTTTCCGGGAAGCGCTCTGCGGTGGTCGTGCGTCGCCTGAAGGCGATCGGCGCACTTCGATATGCCCACGCGAACGGCCACATTCGTTCCTACGGGGCCGACGCGTCTCAGGGCGATCCCGCGGATCCGGCTCCGTGGTGGCTGCCGCAGATCGGGGCGAATCGCGTGGCACCCCCGGCTGCGGGCTTCCCGATGACGGTCGTCGACGACGGGATCGATCGGACCCACCCCGAGTTCGCGAGCCGTCCGATCACGTTCCTGAACGAGAACACGATGATTCCGGGGGACGACTTCCACGGCACGATGGTCAGCTCGGTCGCCGCCGCCCCCGTGAACGGTGTCGGCATCGCCGGCGTCTACCCGCTCGTCGCGCTCCGGTCGGCCGACGTCGGCGCCGGGGACTGCGCCGACGTCCTGGCGGCGATGGAGGCGGCGATCACGGCCGGTCCCACGATCGTCAACATCAGCTGGGGGTTCAGCCCGCCGAGCTGTCCTGCGCTTCACGACCAGATCATCCGCGCGATCGCGGGTGGAATCCTCCCCGTAGCCGCGACCGGGAACATGCGGCTTCACTTCAGCCCGCCCGGGGTTCCGGCGATCTGGCCCCACGTGCTTACGGTCGGCTCGACCGGTCCCGAAGGCGAGGTGAGCATCTTCTCCAACGAGGGGATGGGCATCGACCTCGCCGCGCCGGGCGAGTCGATGGTCGTCGCTGCTCCGAGGTTCCTCTATCCCAGCGGCTACGCGACGGTAGAGGGAACGAGCTTCTCCACTTCGCTCGTGAGTGCCGCTGCAGCGTGGGTCGCAACCCGAAGGGGCGCGAAGATCAGGCAGCTCGCCGACCTCCTTCGGTCCTCGGCTCGCGACGTGGCGCCGTCGGGATGGGATGCGGATACGGGCTACGGGATCCTCGACATCCCGTCGGCTCTGCGAAAACCGCTGCCGGCCGTTGACCCGCTCGAGCCCAACGACGACATGAACCAGGTCACCGCCGCGGGGGTGCTCAAGCGTGAGGCGGCGGCCCTCACGCGTCCGGGCCGGGCTCGTGCCACGCTGCGCGCGCGCCTCGACCGGACCGAGGATCCGGTCGACGTCTATCGCTTGTTCGTCCCGGCGCGTCGCCAGCTCCGCCTGCGCATCGCCCCGACGTCGAACGTCGACATCGAGCTCTTCCGCCCCAGTGCGCGCAGCTGCTACTACCAGAGCCGAACCCGGGCCCTGCACGGGCCGCTGATCGGTGGAAGGTACGGGCGCGGGAGGGCGCCGGAGACGTTCCCCGTCCGGAACACCGACAGCAAGGGCAAATACCTCTTTGCGTGCGTCTTCAAGCCGCGGGACACGGTGTCCAACGCCTCGTACACGCTGTCGATCACGACTACGAGGCTCGCTCGCTGAGGCTGGCAGCCGTCGCCGTTTATCGTTGACACATGGCCGCGCGGATCAGAGTCGGCACCTGCTCCTGGGCTGACGAGGCCCTCTCGAAGTACTTCTACCCGCCCGGGTTGCCGGCCGGCGAGCGGCTCTCGTACTACGCCGAGCACTTCGACACCGTCGAGCTGGACTCGACTTACTACCGGCTCCCGGTGGAGTCCATGGCCGAGCGCTGGGTCGAGCAGACGCCCGACGACTTCGTCATGCACGTCAAGGCCTTCGGCGTGATGACGCGCCACCCCGTGAAGAAGGATCAGCTTCCGACTGACCTTCGCGACGAGGCTCCGGTCGACGACCGAGGACGTATCGACCGTCCGCCCCGGGAGTTCCGGGCCGAGATCTTCCGGCGCTTCCGAGAGGCGCTCGAGCCGCTGCGGTCTGCCGGGAAGCTCGGCGGGACGTTGTTCCAGTTCCCGCCCTATGTCGTCTACAAGGATCTTTCGCTCGACTACCTGGCCTGGGCGCGGGAGCAGATGGCAGACGACGAGATGCTCGTCGAGTTCCGGCACACGAGCTGGTACGAGGAAGACGTTCGCGCGGAGGTCCTGTCGTTCCTCGAGGAACACGAGATGTCACTCGTCGTCGTCGATGCGCCGAAGGTGGAGGCGAAGAACGTGCCGGCGACGCTGCTCGCCCTCACCTCACCGACGCTGTACGTGCGCTTCCACGGCCGCAATGCGGACACCTGGAACGTGCGGGGCCGGAGCGCAGCCGAGCGGTTCGACTACCTCTACTCGGAGGACGAGCTTCGCGAGTGGGTGCACCCGCTCCGGGAGCTCGCGGATCAGGCAGAGAACGCCTACGCGTTCTTCAACAACAACAACCGCAGCCCGGGCCCTGACGGCGGTTGGGTGTCACAGGCCGCCACGAACGCGCAGCAGCTCAAGCAGCTGCTTGCAGAAACTCCCGCAGCAGCTCGTTGAAACGTTCGGGCCGGTCGCGGCTCGGGAAGTGACCTGTGTCCTCGAATACCTCCAGGCGGCCGTTGGGCACGGCTGCGACGACCTCCCGTGCCTCGTCGACCGGGAAGAACGGATCGGCATCACCGACGGCGATCCAGAGCGGGCCTTCGAAGCTCCGGACGAGCTCCGTCGAATCGGACCGGTCGCGAATGGCTTGCACCGCACGGACGAGCTCGTCGACCGTCCGCTCCGGCGGCGGTGGATCGGGCGCGCTCGGCGCCCAGGCGTCGATCCCTTCTTCTCGAAGCGTGCGGATTTGCTCGTCGCGCAACGCTCGCCGCTCGGGAGTGTCGGCGCCGACGCGCGAGCCGACGAGCAGGAGGCCCCGTACTCGCTCGGGCGCCTCACGCGCCATCGCGAGGGCGACGTAACCGCCCATCGACGCTCCGACGACCGCGATGTCGTCGTCCGTGCTCTTCAGAAGCGCATCCGCCCACCTGTCCACCGACGCGCCGCCGAGGTCGTACAGGTTCGGCGCCTCCACGTCCTGTCCGGCGAGGGCGTCGAGCTGAGGCGTCCACATCCGCTCGTCGAGCGGCATCGCGTGGAGTAGCAGGATCTTCACTCGTGATCGACGATCATGGCATCGGGCACATAGCGCGCCTCTTCGAACCGGATCCTCGTCCCCTCGATGCCGAGAACTTCCGAGAGCTGGCGCAGGAGCTCCTCCGGCGGCGGCAACTCGTCGGGTGACGCGGCCGTTCGGGCCACGGCTCTGACGCTCGGCGCGCTGGCGCCGGTCAGTCGGGCCACTACCGTCGGGTTGGCGCGGAGCGCGATCGCATCGCCTGAGGGGAGCGGGCCGCGGAAGTCCGGAACCGAGACGTACTCGTCGAGGATCCGCCCGCGCTCGAGCGCGATGTAGTGGACGGCCTTGCCCTCCTCGACACCGATCGTGAAGGTCACGAGGCCCGACGCGTTGGAAAGCTCCTGGCCCAACCGCTTGAGCTGCCGCGGGTCGCGGTCGGCAACTTCGTCGTAGACGGCGATCCAACCGTTCCGCGGCGGCGAGACGATCGTCGTGCGAGAGCGGAAAACGCGCGGGACGAGCTTCGTCACGGCCTGGACGACGGCTGCCTGATCGTCCGTCTGGAGGTGGACGGAACCGAAAGACGTCGGCGCCTCGCCGGCCTCGACGTCTTCCGCTCTCGCGGTGGCCACGGCCCGAAGCAGGGCCAGTGCGACGCCCTCCCTGGGCTCTTTCAGTTCGAGCACCACTCCGCCGTCGGGCGTCGGCCGAGCCGAGCCGACGACGGCGCCGTCGTCCTCGGCGGAGAAGGAATCACCCTCGCGCCGAACGTTCATGCGGGCAGGCGTGAACCGGTCAGCAGGTAGTGCGCGCTCAGGTTCTGGAATGGATCGAATCGGTCGCCGATCGTGCGCACCTCCTCGGTGGTCAGGCGGCGACCGTCACCATAAAACTCGGAGACCACCTTGCGGAGCGCGAGGTCGCCTGCCGGCCACGCACGGGGGCGGCCGAGGTGGCGGGCGAGGAACCAGTCTGCGGTCCAGTCTCCGATGCCCGGCAGCTGCACGAGGCTCGCCTTGACCTCCTCGTCGGGCAGGGCGGCCAGCGCCCCGTAGTCGAGGTCTGAGTGGGCGAGAGCGAGCACATATTCCGCCTTCCGTAGCGAGAAGCCGAGTGCCCTCAGCTCGTCGGGCGTGACGGCGGCGATGCGTTCAGGGGTCGGAAATGCGTACGCGAGCTCGCCGCGAACCCCGAACCGCTCGACGAAGCGGTTCCGGACCGCGAACGCCGCCCG
>DASSXA010000353.1:0-2660 GCA_035704315.1 Gaiellaceae bacterium | reverse complement strand
CGCCGCCGTGCTTCTTCCCGTGCTTTTTGCCCTTCTTCTTCCCGTTGTCCTCGTCGGGCGGCGGAGGCGGGGGCTGCGCCGGTGGCGGCCGGCAAACGATCTGACCGCGGATCTCCCTTACGGCTGTCGAGACGTCCTGTCGGTACCGCTGCGGGATGAGCCGGCGATTGATCGCCTGCGTCAGCTCGTGTCTCAGCCGGCTCGATTCGGCGAGCGCCCCGCAGTCGTCTCCCCTCTCGAGCAGGCGCGCCACCTCGTCGCTGCGACTCGCGAGTTGGCGCGCGACGGGTCGCTGGATCGTCGGCACGGCGCTCGTGCGGCGCTCGGCTGCCTCGCCGCCGCACCCCGCGAGAAGCAAAGCACTACACGCCGTGAGCCAGGCGTTCCGCCAGGGAATCGGGCAGCCCCCTTTCCACGATCTCCTCTTGCGTCCGCGCGACAGGGTAAGCGACCCGCCGAAAGCGAGCCCGCCTGGCGTCGAAGTCCAGCTCGAGGAAGGAGCTTTCGGGATTGCCGTCTCGCGGCTGACCCACGGAGCCCGGGTTGAGGAGCCAGCGGCCCTGGTCGAGCTGCGCCTCGAAGCCGTCGTGAGCCACGCCACCTTGAAGGTGTTCCTCGTGGAGCAGAAGAGCAATCGCGACATGGCTGTGGCCGACGAGGACAAGCGGCGCATGCGTCAACTCCAGGGACTCGAGCGCAACGTCCTCCGAGAGGACGTAGTCCCAAACCGGGTCGCGTGGGCTTCCATGGAAGAGCTCGACGCCCTCGACTTCGGCGCTGGGCGCGAGGCTCTCGAGGAACTGACGCGACTCCTCGGTCAATTGCTCTGCCGTCCAAACCGAGGCCGCGGCCGCCTCGGGGTTGAACTCGTCGACGTCGACGTCGGCCGAGCCCAGCGCGACGAGATCGTGGTTGCCGATCAGGACGAGATCAGCGCGATCGCGCACGAGCGCGCAGCACTCGTTCGGCCGGGGCCCGTAGCCCACTGTGTCGCCGAGGCACCAGATCGCGTCGGGCGGCTGGCGGTCGATCTCGCCCAGAACCGCTTCGAGCGCGTAAAGGTTCGCATGGACGTCCGAGATGACCGCGATTCGCATGTGGAGATTTTGGGTGATCGTCACCGCCGCCGGCCTCTGGCTGGTCGCGGCGGCCTTGCTCTGGCGCACGTCAGTTCCGGGTGACCTCAACCTTTCACACCCGGATCCTCGGGATTTCTTCAGCACCCGCCATCTGGAGCGAAGCGAGCGCTATCAGCGCGGATTGCGAGTGCTGTGGATCGGCGCGACGATCGTCCAGCTCGTCGTTCTCGTCCTCGCCGTCCGGTTAGCGCCCCGCACGCGGTGGCGCGGGATTCCGGGCGGCGTCGCGCTCGGCGCGCTCACGCTCGTCTCAGTGTGGCTCGCCGGGCTTCCGTTCGTGCTCGCGGCACAATGGTGGCGCCGCCGCTACGGCATCTCGCGCTCGGACTACAGCACCATCCTCGTTGATCCCTGGCTGGCGGAGATCGGCTCGCTCGCCGCGGCCTGCATCGCGATTGCGCTCGTCATGCTCCTCGCCCGCCGGCTCGGCGACCGGTGGTGGATGGTCGGCGGCCCGGCATTCGCCGCCCTCGTCTCTGCGTTCATCCTCGCGCAGCCGCTCCTGCTCGTCCCGCGTCTCGAGCCCCTTCGAGACAGGCAGCTCGCGGCCCAGATCCGTCAGCTGGCACATGAGCAGGGCGTGGGCGACGTGGACGTCGAGGTGCAGGACGCGAGCCGGCGGACACGCGCCATCAACGCGGAGTTCTTCGGGCTCGGGCCGACGAAGCGAGTGATCCTCTGGGACACCGCCCTTGACGGGCGGCTGAGCCGGGCCGAGATCCTGACGCTGGTCGCGCACGAGTTCGGCCACGTCAAGTCCAACCACGTGTGGAAGTCGGTCGGCTGGATCTTCCTCTTTGCGATTCCGGGTGCCTACGTCGTCGCGAGAGTGGCCCGGCGGCGAGGCGGTCTGGGGACCGCACCGGCGGTGCCGCTGGCGCTGCTCACGCTCACGGTGCTCCAGCTTGCGCTGCTGCCCGTGGTGAACGCGATCTCGAGGCGGTACGAAGCGGAGGCGGATTGGCGCGCGCTCCAGGCTACGCACGACCCGCGGGCCTTCGAGGGCCTGATGCGGGAGCTCTCGGATGCCTCCCTCTCGCAGCCTGACCCTCCGGAATGGGCGCAAATCGTGCTCGACACGCACCCGACCCCGCTTCAGCGGATTGCTATGGCTCGGAGCGTGGAGGCGTCTCGGGCAGGTTCTTGATGCCCTCGCGCGTCGTCCACTTCGAATAGGAGTCCTGCATCGCATCCAGGAGCTCCTTCATGAACCGCTGCGAGACGTTGACGCGGGAGACGACCACGCCCGGGATGTCGCCCTCCTCGACCTCGTGGTCGATTCGCGCGAACGTCAGCGTGAACTCGTAGTCCGAGAAGCTGATGTTCGCGAAGTTCGCGTAGACCCCCGCCATGTCTTCGGGGTCGAGGTGAATGTTCAGATGGCGCTCGGAGCCGCCGTCTTCCATGTGGCGATACTACCCCCGTGCCTCCGGAAGCGATCCGACGGCTGGAATCCGAGCTCGAGCGCCTGGCCGGCGCCCCCGTGACGCTGGACCGGCCGAGCCGGGCCGAGCACGGTGA
>DASSXA010000230.1:0-4000 GCA_035704315.1 Gaiellaceae bacterium | reverse complement strand
CATGCGCTCGCCGAGGGAGCAGGAGGCGAGGGGGCTGAGGTGCGCCTCCGCCACGTCGAGGAGCTCGCCTCGGAGCTGGTCATCTCCCAGAACCAGTACTGGGGCAGGCATCGCTCCGAGGTCGAGGACGAACCCGTGGCGACGCTGGAGGACCTGGAGTGGGCGGACGGCGTCGCCTTCGGCACCCCGACGCGATTCGGCAACGTGGCGGCGCAGCTGAAGCAGTTCATGGACCAGGCGGGGCGACTCTGGCAGGAGGGCAGGCTCTCGGACAAGGTGGCGACGGCCTTCACCGCCTCGATGACGACGCACGGCGGGCAGGAGTCGACGATTCTTGCCCTCAGCAACACCCTTTACCACTGGGGCATGCTGATCCTCCCGCTCGGCTACACGGCGAGCGAGGTGTTCAACGCCGGAGGCAACCCGTACGGCACCTCCTACACCAGCGGAAAGAGGGTCGAGGGTCCCGACGAGAACGCGCTCGCGGTCGCCCGCTACCAGGGCCAGCGTCTCGCCCGCTATGCCGCGGTCGTGGCCGCCGCCCGCGAGGCGGACGCCTTCCGCGTCAAGCGGCCGAGGCCCGAGCGCTTCCATGCGGCCGCGCTCGACTGAGTCCGCGATGCGATCGACCGACGGCCGCACGTAACCGCGCTAGCCGCTTCCTCTGGAGCCCCCGCGGTGAGCCGCTTACGCCGTTGCGCGACCTCTGGCGGCTGTCGCTTGAGCCCCTGAGTTGCCCAGGCGGGAAAGCCGCTAGCAGGACGCCCTTGTTCCGGAAGGCCCGCCCGCGGCGCACGGCGCCTCACCGGAGGCCGTGCGCGATGATCTCCCGCACCCGGGCCTCTGTTGGCTGCGGGCCGAAGTCGGTAAGGATCCAGGTCGCTCCTGCCTGGTGCCACGGGTCAAGCTCAGCGCCGGGTTTAAGATCGATCACGAGCTCGAAGGGCTCCTGATCGTCGCCTCGCTCCTCGGCGACTTCGCGGGCGAGCTCGGCCAGTGCTTCTGGATCCGGTAGTTCGATCGGGAAGAGTCCGTCCCAACGCGCGGCGCGGCGGACGGGCCGTCGGTGGGGCCAGCGGGCCGCGACCCAGATGGGGATCCTCGGCGTCTGCACCGGGCGGGGCTCGAACTCGCCGGCCCAGAACTCGCTTAGGCGAGTGAGCCCGCGGTCGAGTCGCTGCGCCCGCTCGCGAGGGTCGACGACCTCGCCGAACCGTTCGAGCTCGTCGTTCCTGCCGCTACCGAGCCCGACACCGAGAATCAGGCGTCCATTACTCAAGTGATCGAGGGTGACCGTCTCGCGCGCGACCTTGTGCACGCGCCGCCGGGAGAGTGGCGTGACGAGGGGTCCGAGCCGGACGCGCTCGGTGTGCGCGGCGATCGCGCTCAGCGCCACCCACGGGTCTGCGACGGCGCGTACAGGCGGTCGATAGAGGATGTGGTCCCACAAGAACACCCCGTCCCAGCCGTGCTCCTCGGCGTGCACCGCCAATGCGAGGAGCACTCGCGGATCGGCCAGCTCGTCGAACGGCGCCAGGTAGAGCCCGCGCCGGAGGCCGCGATCGTCCGCAGACACTTATCTAGTCTCGAGAGTCGGCACCCGCCGCCACGCTAGCGACGACCTGCTTCCTCTGGGCGACTCAATCACTTGGATGTGGTCGGGTTGACTTTCACCCGTCCGGAGGGGGTTCGTCATGGCGTCAATTTCCGAGTCGGAAAACCGGGAGATCGAAGCCGACAACGCCTCAAGCAACACCCCGGTCGTCTTCATTCACGGCCTCTGGCTGCTACCGAGCAACTGGGCCACTGGGCGGACTTCTTCAAACAGGCCGACTACGCGCCGCTGACGCCGGACTGGCCAGACGATCCGGAAACGGTTGAAGAGGCCCGGGCGGATCCGGACGCCTAGTGACGAGCTCAGTCCTCGAGCCGGTCCGGCAGGGAGGCCGCAGGTCGTACGGTCGGCGAATCGGTCGATCCTGACCCCCATCTGCGCCGGCCGCCAGCACTGCTCGCGGAAGCGGCTCGAAGTAGGCGCCGCGCGGCGCACTCTACGGGCACTCAGCCCGACCGCACGCTCTCCTACTACACCAGTCTCCCTCCGGGGGCACGATCGTCCTCACGGGAACAGGCTGGTTCCTCGCCGCCTCGTTCGCAGAGGCGCTTCGTCGCTAGCCAGCTCCGGTCAATCGGCTTCGCCGTCCCAGTAGTCGAGCCGTTCGATCCGCGCCATCAGACCGACCCCGCGGAAGTAGAGCTTGTTCGACCGGGGGTAATAGGCGATGTCGTTGGGCTCACGCGTGCCGTAAAGGAGGAGCGTCAGGGCCGTCTCTCCGCCGCGGAAGGCATGCGCCACGCGTGTTCCGGCAGGCCGGGCGACCACGTGACCCCGGCGGACGGCGAGCTCCTCGTCCCCGAGGAGACACGTTCCCTCGCCGTCGAGGACGACGAAGAGCTCTTCCTCCGCCGAGTGGCAATGCGGCGGACAGTTGAGCTTGCCCGCCCCGACGACCGAGTGGTTGAGTCCTGTCCGAACCGAGCCCGCGGCCCGGCCGAGCTGCCGAAACGTGTCGCGGAACTCCCCCCGCTCCTCCTCCTCAGGCTCGATGTCGTCGACGTTGACGATCCGCGCAGGTCTCGCGCTCGGCGGCGGAAGATCCGGGTCGCCGAGACCGGCTTCGAGCGGCCACTGGTGGCGCCCGTCCACGTCGAGCAGGGCGGGCCCCACGCGCATGGCCTTCAGGCGCGGGAAGTACGTCAGTACAGGGGACGCGCCGAACCCGAACGCGAGCACGTCGAGCCCGTCCGGTCCCGCCACGAGCGTGTGCGCCTCCTCGCCTCCGAGATGGACGAGGCAGTCGCCAGCGCGCACCTCATAGGTTGCGTCCCTCTCCCCTTCCCGCTGCCACGAGAGCCCCGACCCGCGTAGGACGTAGAAGACCTCCTCCTCCTCGTTCTCGGCGTGGAGCGGCGTGGAGCGCTTGCCCGGGTCGACCTCGATCCTGTTCAGGCGGACGGTCTTGCTCCCCGCGGGGGTGCTCAGGTCGGTCCAGTAGGAGCAGAGCGGCCCGACCTCGGCGCGCTCGCGCTCGAGGTCGTCCCAGTGCACGATCGTCGTCACGCCGGCAAGTATCCGCGGGCCGACCTGCACGGTGCAACGTCCGGGCCCTTTGCCACGCGAAAGAAAACGGCCGGGCAGGCATCGACCTCGCCCCTGCGGCGCTCATGGAGGCGACCGGCGCCCGCGCCGGTGGTGCTGCCGGCCTCGATGAAGCTTCTCGCCGCGAAAACAAGCCGAATCCGTTGCCGTGGGTTGCAGCCGGTTGCCGCGGGCGTCAAAAAACGAACTCCCAAGCGGGCGGGCTGTACGGCGTCAGCCCGGCTTTGGGAGTGTGACGGGCAGGGTGGCCCAGTTCGGCGCGCCGAGGCCGCTTGCGAGGTCATAGCCGACGGTGGCCTGGCAACATCCGACTCCGGCGAGGTCGTTGTCGCCCTGCGCGACATCGAAGAAGGCTGACGCCTGCGATGCGGCTCTGTAGAACCAGCCGTTCGCCAGTCCGATCGGTGGACGACCGGCCTCGCGTTCCGACGCGGAGACCAGCGCTGTGGCCGCGGCGACAAGCGGCGTGGAGCCGCTGGTTCCGCCGACGGTCTGCAGCGCGGAGTTGATGACGACGGGCCAGCCGGGCACGATGTCGGCCAGCGCGCTGACGTCGGGGACGGCGCGGTGCGGTTCCGCGTTCGTGCCGTTCTGGTACGCCGGTCGATCTTGCAGACGGGTCATGCCTCCGCCGCCAGCTGCTTTCGCACCGAACGCCGAGTCGTTCCACACCGTCTCGGAGACCCGGGTGTTACCCGCGCGAAGGGTGAGTCGGGTGCCACCGACTGCGGTGACGAACGGAGACACCGCCGGATACGACAACGTGGTCCCGCGCACGAGGGTCCCGCAGGTGGTAGATCCGGAGTCGCCGGCGGCGGCGAACGAGGACACGCCGGTGAG
>DASSXA010000415.1:0-4184 GCA_035704315.1 Gaiellaceae bacterium | reverse complement strand
CGGGCCTCCACGTCCTTGAGGCCGTGGAAGGTGTCGGGGAGAGGACGCTTGATCTTCGCCAGCAGCTCGAGCTCGTCGACGGCAAGTGACGGCTCGCCGCGTTTCGTGCGCGCCGGCCGGCCGCTCACGCCGACGATGTCACCGAGGTCGACGTCTACGGGCCCGGCGCGCTCGGTCTGGATCAGGAGCTGGATGCGGCCCGAGCGGTCGACGAGATCGAGGAAGACCAGCTTCCCCATGTCCCGCCGAGCCATGACGCGCCCGGCCAAGCGGCGGGTCTCAGAGGCCTCTTCACCGGCCTCCAGCGGCTCCGCCTCGGCCCGCACCGAAGCAATCTCGACGCGGTCGGGAAACCGCTTGGGCAGCGAGCTCACAGTCGCGCGAGTCTAAGTCGCGCGAGTCAGGCACGCCGCGGAACGGGCTTCGCCCGTTCCGCCGCTACGGCTCCTGGAGAGGGGAGCGGCGCCACGCAGCACCGCCGCGCGCCGCGCAGCGACGCTCGGCTTCATACCGGTCGCCGAAAGTCGTGAGACTTTCGGCGAAAGCGGCTATGCCGCTTTGATCTCGAGGATCTTGTACTTGAGCGAGCCGCGGGGCGTCGAGACCTCGACGGTCTCACCCTTCTTCTTGCCGATGATCGCCCGGCCGACGGGCGACTCGTTCGAGAGCTTCTGCTCGGTGGGATTGGCCTCGGCAGAGCCGACGATGTGGTACTCGACCGTCTCCTTGGCGGCGACGTCGCGCAGGCGGACGTGCGAGCCGACGCTGACGACGTCCTTGCTGATCTCCTTCTTGTCGATCACGCGCGCGGCCATCAGGCGCTCTTCGAGCTGCGCGATCCGATGCTCGAGCATCGCCTGCTCGTTCTTCGCGTGGTCGTATTCGGCGTTTTCGGCGATGTCGCCGAACTCACGCGCGATGCGGATGCGATCGGCCACCTCTCGCCGCTTCTCGGTCGACAGGTATGCGATCTCGTCCTTGAGCTTCTTGTAACCCTCGGGAGTGAGGATCACTTCCTTCACGTCAGGCCTCCTCGTGCCTAAAGAAAAGCGCGCGGGCCTCAAAGTGGCCCTCGCGGGTCGGCCATGGTACCTACGCGACCCGATGACGTCAAACGAACTGGGCTAGGATTTTGCGCTCTGTGCAGGTGAATCTCTCCTCCGCCTGGCGAATTGGCCCGGTTGAGATCCCGACGCGGGTCGTGCTTGCGCCGATGGCCGGCGTGAGCGTGCAGGCTTTTCGCCGGCAGGGACGGCGTTTCGGGGCCGGCCTCGTCTGCTCGGAGATGGTGAGCTGCGCCGGGCTGGAGCACCGCAACGAACGGACACTCGGATATCTGCGCATTGCCTCCGACGAGCATCCGCTCGCCGTCCAGATCTTCGGATCGGACCCGTCCACGATGGCCGAGGCCGCCCGCATGGTCGAGGCCGCCGGAGCGGACCTCGTCGACATCAATTTCGGCTGCCCCGTCAAGAAGGTCACGAAGACCGGCGCCGGCGCCACGCTGCTCGAAGATCCGGCGCGTGCCGAGAGGATCGTTCAGGCCGTTTCGCACGCCGTCTCCGTTCCGGTCACGGTGAAGATGCGGCGCGGGCTCGAGAACGGGTCCCGCGCCTGCCTCGATCTCGCGCCGCGGCTCGTCGAGAGCGGGGCGGCGTCGCTGACTCTCCATCCTCGCTCCGCCAAGCAGATGTACACCGGCGAAGCCGACCATCGGCTGACGGGCGAGCTCGTGGAGCTCCTGGACGTTCCGGTCGTGGCCTCCGGCGACATCACCTCCAGGGCGAGGGCACAGGCCGTGCTCGCAACGACCGGCGCCGAGGCCGTGATGGTCGGACGGGCCGCCCAGGGAAACCCGTGGGCGATCCGTGAGATCGTCGGCGGCTCTGGGGCCGAGCCTTCGCCTGAGGAAATCGTCGCCGAGCTCCTGCTCTTCGTCCGTGAGACCGTGCGAGAGCTCGGAGAACGGCGCGCAACGAGCTTCCTGAAGAAGTTCTACGGCTGGTACCTCGGCCGCGGACGGTTCCCGAGGTCCGTCAAGCAGGAGCTCACCCAGCTCGAGACCCTTGATCAGGTGGAGGAGCGCCTGCTCGCCGCGGCGCCCGGCGCCGCTTTCGTGCTCGCTCGCCTGGAGCAGGAACACGCTCCTGCCGCGGAAACCGAGCTGGATCTACCAATCTCGATTTACGGCGGCGGTTAACCGCGTTCCCTCTGCGGCCTTAACGGGAATAGCCGGGAACGGCCTCAGTGTTGGCTGCAGGACAGGAGGTGCGTAATGGCACAAGCAACGAGAACCGTCCCGGAAGACACCAGAGTCGAGGAACGCGTCGATCAAGACCACGCGATCGAGCGCGAAGCCGAGCCGCGCACGACGGCAGAGCCGTACAGTGGTGTGGCCGCGGCACGAGATCGATTCGGCGGGCTCGACATCCCGGCAGGCCTCGTCGGGGCACTCACCGCCCTGGCCTCGGTCGGAATCCTGACCACGTTGGTGGGAGCGGTGATCGGCACGATCGGCTCCCCCGACAATCTCACTCGAGACACGCAGGAGCTGCCGATCTGGAGCCTTGCCGCGGGTGTCGGCGTGCTGTTTGTCGCCTACTTGATCGGCGGCTGGGTCGCCGGACGGATGGCCCGCTACGACGGAGCTCGAAACGGGTTCACGACGGGCATCTGGACATTGCTTTTCGTCGCCGCGCTCGCCGGGCTCAGTGCGTGGATCGGGGCTGAGTACAACGGCCTGTTCCACCTCACACGACCCGACTGGTGGAGCTGGGACGCGCTGACCTGGGAGGCGCTCATCGCCATCGGCGCCGGCATCCTCGCCGTTTTCGTCGGCGGGACGATCGGCGGAATGTGGGGCGAGCACTATCACCGGCGCGCGGACCGGACGGTCGTGGCGACACCCCCGACAACCGACGAAACGGCTTAGACAGTGCCAAGGGGGCGGCTCCGTCCGCCCCCTCTTCCCCTAGGCGTTCAGCGCCCAGATCAGCCTGAGACCCTCCAGCGTGAGGAAGGGATCGATCGTCTCGATTGTGCGCGAGTGCGGTGCGATAAGGTCGGCCAGCCCTCCGGTGGCGACCACGAACGCTTCAGCGCCCAACTCGCCCCGAATCCGGCTGACGATCTCGTCCACCTGGCCCGCGAAGCCATAGACGAGCCCTGATTGAAGCGCTGCGCCGGTCGTCTTGCCGATGACGGACGGCGGCGCGGAGAAGTCCACCTGGAAGAGGCGTGCCGCCCGCGCAAAGAGGGCATCCATCGAAACCTCGATGCCGGGCGCGAGCACGCCGCCGACGTACTCTCCGGCAGGCGAGACGACGTCGAAGTTCGTCGAGGTGCCGAAGTCGACGACGATGCTGGGCGACCCGTACTGATCGCGCGCGGCAAGTGCGTTTGCGATTCGATCCGGCCCGACCTCGCGAGGATCGTCGTACCGAATGGGGATCCCGGTCTTGACGCCCGGACCGGCAACGAGGATCGGTGCGCCCACCCACCGCGCGGCGAAGTCCTCGTAGGAGCGAACGAGCGGCGGCACGGTGGAGGACAGGCAGATGCCGTCGACGACGTCGAGATCGAGGAGTCCCGAGAGCAGGACTCCGAGCTCGTCGCCGGTGCGGTCAGGCTCCGTCGCGGCGCGGCGCGTCTCGCCGAGCTGTGCGTCATCGAACAGCCCGAAGACGGTCTGCGTATTCCCTACGTCGACCGCGAGAAGCAGAAGCGCCTAGCCGGCCGCGCCGCCCAAGCCGGCACGGCCTCTTCTGGTCGGCGCCGCCAAGTCGGCGCCTTATTCGTCGTCGCGGAGCGGCTCGCCGATCCTGTCGGCGAGAGCCTCGGCGGTCAGCTTCGGCTCCTCGCCCTCGCCGCGCAGCTCCTCGACCGTCACGTCGCTGGAGGTGTAGACCTCGGCGCGAGGAATCATCCGCGTCGGCCGGTTCTTGTCCCAGACCCAGACGTCTTCCATCCGAAGGTGGAAGAAGGGATAGCTGGGCTGCGGCACATAGCGGAGGTCGAGCGTATTGCAGAGGTAGGTGGCGTCCTGCGTGAGCACGCAATAGCGGAAGAGGCCGAAAACCGCCGTGTATTCCCTTTTCAGCTGAAGCTCGAGCTCAGCTTCGAACTCGTCGAGCTCGTCCAGGTGCGACATGCGGGTCATTCTAGCCCTGCAAGCAGAGCTCGGA
>DASSXA010000390.1:0-4339 GCA_035704315.1 Gaiellaceae bacterium | reverse complement strand
GCTCGCGGCGGACCTCGGAGACGATCGGCTGCCCCTCACTGGTCCCGAACACGGCTACCGTCACCGGGACGGCGCAGGGGACGACCGTGACCGACCAGATCACGATCGAGACGACGCTCCAGTGTCCTCCGCCCGAGCCTGGACCGGGCCCCCAGCCGCCGCGTCCGCCTGACCCACTCGTTCCGCCGGGCCCCCAACCGCCGGACTCAAGCGACGCTGCCCACGCGGGCTTCATCCTCCGTCAGGCGACCGCGGGATGCATCCGAACGAGGGTGCCGCGCGTGAACTTCCAGGGCACGCGCATCGCCCGAATCCGGGTCTACGTGAACGGCCAGCTGCGACGCAGGCTCACCGTGGAATCGCTGCAGAGGCGTCTGACGCCGCGTGTCCACCTGGCTCCCGGCCGGTACCGCTTGTCGGTTCGGGTGACATTCGACCGCGGAACGGGGAGCCCGCCCGTCACCCTCACGCGCAGGATTCGAATCTGTGGCGTGCTGGCCGCTCGGCCGCCCTTTACGGGCTAGACGGCAACTTCACGTCGACCGTCGCTGTGTGACGCGTTTGACGCTCCCTGAGTCGCCGGCGCGAACGACGGCGTGCGACCACCGCCGTACCGTCCGGGGGAAGGTACGACGACGAAGGAGTCTGATCGCGATGCCGTTTGTGCTCATCCAGGGGACGTTCCATTTGGCAAACCGCACGTCAACGGGAGTCGAAACCGGCTTCGAGCCGGACGGTGACTCCATCCACTTCAAGCCGAGTAAGCCGGCCCTGCTCGACCGTCTCGAGCGGATCGGGTCGCCGTACCGGCTGACCAACATCGGGTCGACGCAGCTGCGCTTCGAAGGCATTGACGCACTCGAGCTCCACTTCCGACCGGATAACGGCTCTGAGTCTCACCAGCCGCGACCGCTGGCGGACGAGTCGCGCGACTACCTCACCGGCCGCTATCGCCTCAACCCGGTGCCCTACGTGCAGCCGCGCGGCATCCGCGTCGATCCTCCCCTGCAGCGTGACGCCGCGCCGGGGTACATCCTTTCCCGTTCCCTGGACGCGCACGGGCGACCCGTTGCCTTCGCATTCGTCGGAGACCCGCCGGCACCGGACGGCTCCGAGGTTCGCCTCGAGGTGCCGCTCCTGCGGCGTAGCCTGAACTACCGATCACTCGCGAACGGGCACGCCTACCCGCTCTTCTACGACACACTTTTCGCCGATCTTCGTGGCGCGCTGACGACCGCCGCGGACAATGCGCGCTCCTCCGGCAAGCACCTCTGGGCGCTTGACCGCTCTCAGGACGGCCTCGCCGTTGACGAGCAAACCGATCTCGAACAGGCCGGGGTCATCTTCCCCAAGCTCTTTCGCCGGTTGACGGAGTTCCTCACCGAGCCGCAAAGCGCCCTCGGGAACTTCCTCGGCTGGCTCGCGAAGACCGAGGAGCAGGTGCTCGACCTCGTCGAGAACAACTTCACCCACTTCGACAACCTGGGCGAGGTGAGCGGCGGGAGCGTTCGTCTCAAGCGGCGGCCGGAGGAGATCGTCTTCGTCAGCGCGAAGACGGCAAGCCCTGCTATCGCTCCCTGGCTCGGGGTTTGAACGCTAAAGATCGCGATTGACCAGCGCGCGGGCGCTGTCCAGGTAGTTCCGCCGAGCGTCCTGCGCCGCGCTGTTGGAACCAGTAGGTGAGCCCTGTCACCGCGATCGAGACGACGCCGCCCGTCACGATTCCCGCGATCGCGACCCAGTCGCCTCCGCTCACAAGCGCATTGGAGCAGCGGGCTGGGAAACACGGCCCGATCTGCGTATTGTCAATTCGGTCGCCGTGACGGCGAAGGTCATGGCGGCGTACTGGATCGGGAGACGGCGTGAACAACACAGACGAAAGCGGCAGACGATGAAGGCTGCGGTCACAGCTGCCCTCTTCGCGGTGCTCGTTTCGGCGAGCGCCGCGACCGGGTCGCTCGGGGGCGGCAGCGACGATCGCGGCGGCGCCATGCCGGCACGGATCTCGTGGGCCGACGCCAAGCACCGCTACGGATGGGTCAGCTCAGCGTCGCCGGCCCGCCGTTTCTGCTCGCGCGACGGCAACGTCCTTTGCGCCACCGATGACGGCGGAAAGCATTGGCGGCCGATCTTCCGTGGCGGCAGCTACGTCTTCGGGTACCTCCGCTGGTCGAAGACCGCCGGCGTCGTCAGCACCGGGGCCTACAGCCACTTCGAGCTGTGGACGCGGGATGGTGGTCGTCATTGGTGGAGTACACGGGCCTTCTCCCAAGGAGGGGTAGGGGAATTGGGGCTTGGCTTTGGCCCCGGCCCGCGCTTCGCGGTCGGGCGGGGAGCACAGGGTCGACGCCAGCTCCGCTACGCCTATGCGCCGCAGTGGCCTTTTCGCGTGCTCGGCTGGTTTCCGACCCGGCGGCTCAAGTGCGCGGGCACGTGGGAACGCTGGAGCGGTGAAGTCGCCGGCCCGAGGAACATCTGCGGCATGGGGCCCGTGGGCGGGGATGGAATGAGTGCGCAGCCGGTGGGTCCGGCGGCCCGGCTCGCCGTCACTGTTGTGGCCGAGTCGGGAGACGGCATTGTCAAGAGCAATCCAGCAGGAATCGACTGCGGGGCCATCACCCTCTGGAACGGGTTGCTGCGCCGAGGAACAGCGTGTGCGGCGCTATTCGGGAAGGGCGCGACACTCGAGCTGGGCGCATTCGTGAGTGCCGGTTCCCACCAGAACGTGCACTGGACCGGTTGCCCGGAGGTGTATTTGCCCAATCCTGCGGGGCAGCCCTGGTGCAAAGTCACACTCGGCGAGGACACTCACGTGACAGCGACCTTTGGTTGAGGCAAGGATCGCCGCCGCAGCAGTTCTGACGGCGGCGGGAATCTTTGTCACGTTCGCGTTCCCCTCGACCGGGACCGCGACACCGCCCGGACGGAACGGGCTGATCGCGTTCGTCGCCAGCAACGGCGGCTTCGCTCGCGGAATCGCGGTGATCCGCTCCGACGGGAGCGGCTTCAGACATGTAACGAGGAACCGCCGGGATCGCTCGCCCTCCTGGTCGCCCGACGGGAAACGCCTGGCATTCGAGCGCGGGGGCGACATCTACGTCATCAGAGCGGATGGAACGAGGCTCCGCCGGCTGACGCGGCATCTACGGGGTGGACAGCCGGCGTGGTCTCCAGATGCCAAAGAGATCGCATTCATCCGGAGGGGCGCGCTGTACGTGATGCGAGCGGACGGCACCCGCGAGCGACCACTCTTTCGCCGTCGCGGGGTCGTCGCGAACCGCCCTTCGTGGTCGCCCGGCGGTGCGCGGCTTGCGTTCGGCGTCACGTCCGAGGATGAGCACGGCGGATTTGATGCCGGCTCGATTGTCGTCATCGGGCGGCGCGGCGGGCGGCTCCGGTACGTCACGGACGGCCGCGGCGAGCCCCCCGAGGACGCCGACCCCGGAACCTGGGCCGAGGACCGCGGCCCCGACTGGTCGCCCGACGGGAAGCGGATCGCGTTCACTCGGCTGGTTTGGCTCTGTCCGCGCTGCGACCAGGACGAGATCTTCTCCGTCAACGTCGACGGATCGGACGCCGCGCCGCTCGGTCCCGAGTTGGGCTCAAGCTCTGGGCCGGCATGGTCGCCGGACGGCAGCCTCGTCGCCGCGGACGGAGTGGCGATCCTCAGGGTGGCTGGAACGCAGGCTCGATTGCTCAGATCGGGGTCCGCACCGGCCTGGCAGCCGCTCCCCCGCTAGACCGCGCCTGGTGGTGAAAGCGGACGACGGGAGTCGAACCCGCGACCCTCGGCTTGGGAAGCCGATGCTCTACCAGCTGAGCTACGTCCGCGTCCGGGCCGAACGATAGCGGGGATAATTCCCCCAGAGACCACAGGAGGGCTGGAATGACCGACTTGCACGAGATCGCAACGGCGCTTGTCGCCGAGGGCAAAGGAATTCTCGCCGCGGACGAGAGCTCGGGGACGATCAAGAAGCGGTTCGACTCGATCGGCGTCGAGTCAACCGAGGAGAACCGCCGCGCCTACCGCGACCTTCTCTTCCTCACGGAGGGCGCGGAGGAGTTCATAAGCGGCGTGATCCTCTACGACGAGACCATCCGCCAGAGCTCGATGGACGGGACTCCGTTCGCGAAGCTGCTTGAGAGCAAGGGGATCATCCCGGGGATCAAGGTCGACCTGGGTGCGAAGCCGCTGGCCGGCTCGCCGGACGAGACGATCACCGAAGGCCTTGACGGCCTCCGTGAGCGCCTGGCCGAGTACCGCGACCTCGGTGCGAAGTTCACGAAGTGGCGCGCCGTGATCTCGATCGGTGAGGGCCGCCCTAGCGAGTATGCGGTT
>DASSXA010000249.1:0-10603 GCA_035704315.1 Gaiellaceae bacterium | reverse complement strand
CGCGTGGGCGCGACCGCGACTTCGTCGATTGCGACCAGGCGGCGCCACGCGAGCAGCGTTACGGCGACGAGGAAGCACCCGGTCGCCACCAGCGCACCGCGAACGCCAAGCCCGGCGACGAGCGCCGGCGCGGTGATCGAGCCCACGCCGAGGCCGACGACCGCCACGGCGAAAACGACGCCGAAGACGCGAGCCAGCAGCTCGTTCGGAACCATGCGCTGAAGAACCGTGTACAGCGCGACGTCCTCGATGCTGTTTCCAATGCCCACGATGGCGAGCAGGACGAGCGCCGCAGCCGGATTCGTCCAGACGGCGAGCAGCGCAACCGGCGCTCCCCAGAGGATGAGCCCGATGCCGAAGGGAACCGCCAGACGGCGGCCTGCGAGTGCCGGAGAGGCGACCGCGCCCAGAAGACCGCCTGCGCCGATCGCGGCGCTCAGATAGCCGACCCATGCGCTGCCCACGTCGAGGAGGCGGAACGTGAGGACGACGATGAGGACGTTGAGCGCTCCGCGAACGAGCGTCTGCGCGCCGACCAGGCCGACGATGAGCCGCGGATTCGGCTCGGACGCGGCCACCCGCACTCCCGCCAGGAGCGCGCGCGTCGCCCCCTCAGCGTGCGCCGGTTGAGCGGCCGTGATCTCTCTCTCGACCCGAACCTGTGCGAGGAGGAACATGGCCAGCAGGTACGCCGCCGCGCCGAAGGCGAACGCGACGCCGGGGCTCTCGGCGGCGACGAGCACGCCGGCGATCACCGGCCCGACGAGCATGCCGACGCTCTCGAGGGCCATCGAGACGCCGTTTGCCGCAACCAGCTCGCGAGGCGTCGTCGCGAGAGAGGGCACGAGCGCCCCGAGCACCGGCCGGACGAGCGTCGAGACGGCCGCGTGGAAAGCCGCCAGCACGTAGATCAGAGCCTCGGCCGCACCGAGGTAGAAGACGACTGCCGAGCCGGCAAGCGCGACGGCGCTCAAGAGCGCAACCAGGAGGAGCACGCGTTCCCGGCTGTAGCGGTCGCCGAGCAGGGCAGAGAACGGCGTCAGCAGCGCGGCCGGGACCATGCGGATGAGCCCGACGACCCCCACGGCGAGTGCCCCGCCAGCCTGGTAGGCGAAGACGCCTAAGGCAACGAGGTAGGCGGTCTCGCTCGCGCAGGAGCTCGCGTAGGCAATCTCCACGCGGCGTAGCCGCTTGTTGCGCCAGACCGCGGAGAACGCATGCCCGAGCTCGGCTACGCGACGGCCAAAGCGGCTCATGCTCTACGAGGAGGAGCCTGCGTCTTCGGTCGTCGACCGCTCGAGCTTCTCGAAAGCGTCGGCTGCCTGGTTCACGGCTTTCCCATAGGACGCCTTCGACACTCGGGCCCGATAGCCAAGCCGTTGGCGTTCTGACAACGCCTTGTCGATGAACTCCTTCGCCTTCTCGGTTGCCTTTGGATCAGTTGCCACCTTCGCCTCATTCCTCGCTGGCCAGGTCGTCCCAGAGACGATCGATGATCAACTCTGCGAACCACTCGTACCAATACTGCTGCCTCAGCTTCTTGCGGTCTAGGTACACACGGAGCTCCGGCGTCACCTCCAGGACCGGCCGAAGGGTGGGCACGACGTCGTCTGGTCGTGTACGCGCACCGGACGCTTCGATGTATCCGTGGGCGTACGCGTAGGCCTGCGCCGCCATGGCGCGCCACAGGTCGAGCTCCGACTCGTAGAGCTCGAGCAGGCTGGCGTCGCGCAGTCGTTGCTCCTTGAAGAGATTCAGCGCCAAGCGCTAGACGACCGCCTTCGTCACGGCCGCCGCAAGCCCGAAGAGCGCGACGAGCAGCAGGCCGAAGACCGTCAACGAGAGCGCGTAGAGCCAGCGCGCGTCGGTCACGGCCAGCCACAGCAAGCTGATGGCC
This sequence comes from Gaiellaceae bacterium, assembly GCA_035704315.1. Classification (GTDB taxonomy): domain Bacteria; phylum Actinomycetota; class Thermoleophilia; order Gaiellales; family Gaiellaceae; genus JACDAN01. Next base: position 8,706 of record DASSXA010000249.1, on the reverse strand, counting down.
ACGGTCACGAGGCTCGCGCCGAAAACGCCGACGGCAGCCCACGCGCCGCGACGAAAGGGCCGAAGTGCCGCCTCCGACGTGGCTCCGGGGTAGCTGCCGACGGTCGTGATCAGGATGCCTAGAAAGACGAGCACCAACCCTCCGACCCCGGACGAGGCGGCGAAGACGGCGAGCATGATGTCCTTCCGGTCAGCCACGTTGTCACGGTAGTAGCCGCGACGGACAGTCACGGACTGGCTTAAGATCTGCCGCCCATGGAAGCGGATGTCCGCCAACAGCAGCTGGTGATGATCTACGCGAACACGATCGTGGACCTCCTCGGGTTCATCGGCGAGGACGCAGCCCGCGAGCGCTTCAACCTCGTCGAGGCGCTGAATGCCGAGCAACCCGTCGACTACGACGAACTCGAGCGCCAGGCGGGCAAGCAGCTAGACGAGGACGAGCTTCGGTCAGCGCTTCGCGAGCACGATGTGAGCGACAGCGAGGCCGCCGATCTCCTCGGGCGCTTCTATCGCGGCGAAGGCTAAACGCCTCTTAAGAGTCGCCGACACTCTCGACGGCGAAGAGGCTCCAGCGGCCGGGAACGCCTCTGAGCTCGTGCGCTCCACGTTCGGCGAAGGCGACACTGGAGCCGACGACGAGATCCTTGACCGTGTTGGAGACGAGCACCTCGCCCGGGGCCGTCTGCCCCGCGATGCGGGCAGCAATGTGCACGGCGATGCCGGCCAGCTTGCCTTCCACGACCTCGCACTCGCCGGTATGTAGCGCGGCGCGGATCGAAAGGCCGAGCGCGGTCACCGACTCCGCGATCGCATAAGCGCATCGAATCCCTCTGGCCGGGCCGTCGAACGACGCCACGAACCCATCACCGGTGGTGTCGATCTCGTGCCCCCGAAACCGCTCGAGCTGCCGCCGCACCAGCGCGTGGTGACGCTCAACGAGCTCGCGCCAGCGCCGGTCGCCGAGGCGGGCCGCGAGCGCGGTGGACTCCACGATGTCCGTGAAGAGGATCGTCGCCAGGACGCGGTCAGGCTCAGGCGCCCGACGCACGCCGGTCAAGAACTCCTCCACCTCTCCAAGCAGCGAGTCGGTGTCGCCGACCCAAGGCACGTGATCGGCCCCCGGGAGCTCCACGAGACGAGCGCCCGGAATCCGAGCCGCCATCGACCGCCCCTCCTCGGCCGGCGTGATCGGATCCTGCCCCGCCTCACGCCAGGCGGCGGCGCCGTGGCCGAACCGTGCGTCCCGGCGGAAGAGGACGAGCGTCGGGACACGGATCGTCGGTAGAACGTCCCGCACGTCGATCTGGCTGTTCATGCGCAGAAGCGCGATCGCCGCGCCCGGGCTCGCGGCATGACGCATGAACGTGCGCCAGCGACTCCGGAAGTCCGGGTCGGCGGCCTCGCTCGGAGCCGGAATCGCAGGATCGATCGCATCCGGCCAATCGCGCTCGAATGCCTCCAGGCGGGCGTCAAGCTCGTCCGCGGTCAGCAGCTCGGCGCCGGTGCGGGCGAAGGCGCCGTAGAGAATGAGTGCCGCAGTCCGCTCCGGATACGTCGCTGCGAAGAGCGCGCTCAGGGCTCCCCCTTCGGAGACGCCCATTAGCGCGGCGCGCTCGGACCCGACAGCATCCATGACGGCGCGAACGTCGTCCATGCGCTCCTCGAGGATCGGAAGCTCCGTCACCGGCACGCGGTCAGAGAGCCCGGTTCCGCGCTTGTCGAAGACGATCAGCCGGGAGAACGACGCAAGCCGGCGCCGAAAGGCGGCTTCCAATGGATCGTCCCAGGAGAGCTCGACGTGGGTGATCCAGCCGGGGACGTAGACGAGGTCGACCGGCCCCTCCCCGATGACCTGGTAGGCGATGTGGACATCGCCGCTCTTGGCATATCTGGTCTCGGGAGTCAGGAGTTCGATTCGAGGAGAATGCCGCCCCAGGACTCCGGCTCCACGTCGTCGAGCGTCTCGGAGAACGTCCACCGGTGGCCGGCCGGGTCTTCTGCTTCGTACTGGCGCTCGCCGTACTCGAAGTCGGTGGGCTCCATCAGGATCTGAGCGCCGTGAGACCGCGCGCGCTCGCAGTGGGCACGTGCATCGTCGACACGGACGAGGACTGAGTGTGTGACCTCTCCCCGACGTGGTGGTCGCCGCTCGTGGCGGACGTCGGCGACGATGACAGCACCGTCACCGACTTTGAGCTGTGCGCGGTGGTTCTCTCCGATCTGCAGGCGCTCATCGAATCCAAACGCCGTGCTGAGCCAGCTGACCGCCTCCCGAACGTCTGGATAGGTCAGGACGGGAACGACAGTGGACGAGGGAATCGAGCGGTTCGGCTTCACGGCGTCAGGAGAGCGCGTGCTCGAAGGCGGCCCGATCGGTCGGCCCGCCGTGCGTGGGGAGCACGTGCTCCACCGGACGCTCGAGCAGCGGGCGGAGCTGTCCGGCGACTTGCTCGCGGGTCATGTCCTCGCGGAGCCACCGGGGGTTGATCTGAAGGCCCTGGCCCCAGTCGACGACTGTGTCGCCGGCGATGACCGCGTTCGGGCTCTCGATCCACAGCACCATGTCCTTGCCTGTTCGGCGGTCAAGCCGTACGTCTCCGTGAGGTCTTCTTGCGTGTCAGGCGGAGGCACGTAGACGGGTGCGTCGATCCGTTCCACGAGGCTTTGCGTGTCGCGCTCGTGCCATGGGGCGGTGAGCACGATCGCCGTCTCGCGGTCGGCCGCGAGGGCCTCGAGCTCGTCCGGCAGCGCCAGCAGGTCGAAGAGCAGCAGGCGCCGGCCGTCGTCGATCGCATAGGACGAGACCGACGGGCCCCACGGCTCGGTCGGTTCCCACTGCGGGTGTGGTGCCTCCCAGTGCCAGAGACCGGGTCCCAACTCGTGCACGGCGCGATGCTACTGAGAAAAATCACCCGGGCCATCGAAGCGACGTGGAAAGTCGTCAGGCTGGCTACACCTTCGGGAGCAGGTCGCTCACAATGTCATCCCAGGTTGTGCTGTAGCCCTGAACGTTCATCTCGAGGATGCTTCGCGCGACCCGCTCTTCTTCCGTGAGAAGCTCCCCGGCGAGCACCTCGATCCCCGTCTGGCCGCTGTAATAATCGCCGTAGTAGTTCTGCAGGCGCTCGGAGGCAGGCGCGGACCGCTCCAGCCGGCCCGGGATGAATGCATTGCCTCCGTACGCGCGGCTCAGCGTCGCGTTTACGTACCTGGTTACGATCTCCCAAGCCCTGACTGCCGTGGAGCCGAAGTAGGCGTCGAGCCGCGCGCGAATCTCGAGCGCTGCGACCGACCACTCCTTCACGGAGGCCGCGCTCGCGGCCTGTGAGGGACGGGTGCCCACAGGTGCGTGGGAGAAGGCCTGCGCATCCAGTACGGCGCGACCAGTGGCTGTAGCCATGTCGGCAACGAGTGCAGCCTTGAGGTCGCCGGCCTTTTGACGGTCATCCCACTGGCGCGTGAAGGCGGGAATAAGCCACGAGCTCAAACCGATGCCGAGGACCGCTAAGAGAAGTGACTTTGGGATCCAGCGGCGAAGGAGGCGAATGCGCTCCGCGATTGGCCTCAGCCGCCGTATCGGCCTCGCCGGCGCCGCAGGCTCTCGCAGAGTTGTGTCCACCATCGGAGATCCCCTTGCAACTCCCGAACGTCAACTACAAGCAGAAGAGTAGGAAGGGAGTACCTCCGGCGTCGTTCGCGGACGCGACTGAAGACGTGTAAAGCTCGCGACTGTCAATCCAGCGCGCACCCTTGCTCTGCGGTTCTTCGGGGAGCCCGTTGGCTGCGACTCAACAGTCCGCCTCGGCGACAAGACCACGCGAGGGCGCGGTTACCCCGCTTCGAAGATAGTCGAGCTCCAGGCCCTTCATCAGCCACGAGGCGCCGAACGCCCAGACTGCCACCCACTCGCCGATGAGCACCGACTCGCTTGGGCCCCATTCCGTGAGCATGTCGAGCCCGACCCCCGCCAGCGCACCCAGGATGAAAAGGGCGCAAACCCAGTGGTACCAGCGCCAGAACACCGGTGGACGCTTTCCTTCCCGAGCAGGTCGGCGGCCTTCCCGCACTCCGTAGAAGAAACTGATCACCGCAAGGGACACGATGAATAGCAACGCGGCGGCGAAGTGGATCGTCTGCACGCGAGAGACGCCGAGCTCTTCCTGAAGCGGCGTGGGCTCGGCGACGTGCGACGACGGCCCGGTCGGAAACAACACCACCAAGACCACGGCAGCCGCGGCGACGAAGGTCAGCGTATTGTCCAACGAATGATCGGTGACCTTGTACGTGAAGAGGAAAACCCCGATTGCGCTCAGCACGCCGACAAAAAGCTCCCGCACGCCGGAGTAGTAGTAGGCACTGAGCGAATCGCGGAACCACGGTTCACCGTCCAGCCAGCGCCCGATGAGCACGAGCAAGAGTGGGAGCAAGACGCCGAGCGCGCCGACAACGATGCGCATGATCAAGTACGAGCGCACGTACCTTGCCGCCTCTCGATCGGTCGTCCGCGGTTTGACTGTGAGCTCCGGTTTGAGGAAATCGGGGCTCTGGTCGACGAGCCTCCTCAATCGCGCCGACAGCCTCACTGGCTGAGCTGGGCCGGCGTCGGCCACGGCATTGCCAATCACAAGTCCCATCGCTCGCATCCCCTTTCGCTATCCCACACACCGACCGTACGGGGGAGGTCTCCGACCGTCGTTGACGGAGACGACCCAGCGAACGTCAAACCCGTGACACTGGGCGTCCACTCAGGCGGTCGTTCTTGCGCCTACGGGAACTGAGTGACGCCCGGCTTCAGGTCGAGGCGGCCGCCGTCGCGGCAGTCTGGCGGTACGAGGTAGGCGGGGCTCGCTCGGCCACGGAGAGCGTTCTCTACGAGCTGCTGGCGCATCATCTGCCGCGCGGTGTCCGGCGAGAGGCCGAGCCGCTCCCCAATCTCGACGCCGGCCTGCAGCGCGTAACACTCGGTCGTCCCCTCGTCGCGCACGCCGCGGAGATGCCACGCCTCGTGGGCGAGAACGGCGAGTGCGCGGGCGGTCTGGCTCGCATTGACTTCGCCCTTGAACGCGAGCCGGTAGAGGGCGAGGCAGCGCTCGGGCGTCAGGTAGGCAAGGGTCCCTCCGACTGCGGCAACCCCGTCCGCGTGCTGGACGGCGCCGACGTAGTCGCCGGATTCGTCGCAGCGGATCGTCACCGGTTTCGCCGCGACGCGTGAGGCCTCGTCGGAGAAGCGCGCCGTCGCCTCGGCGCGCGTATTCGCATCGAGCGCGTTCCAACCCGTGTTGCCCTCGACGAGCCAGAAGATCACTGCGAGTGCGCCGATCACACCGAGGCCGGCGAGGAAGCGACTGAGAGGCGTCCGAAGGCCCCGCCGCTCCGGGGCGGCCACGGCGGCTGCACCAGCTTCTTCCGTGGGCCGCTCACGCGCCTCGGCGACCAGCGCCCTCACCTCATCGGCCGTCTCGCCCGAGTACGGGATCCACAGCTCCTCGCCTTGCTCGCGCACAAGCAGAAGCTCCTCCGTGTCGCCTGCGTAGCCGTAGCGCTCGAGATCGACGGCCTGCGGCTTGCTATCCGGGCGGCGCGCCGAAGCCGGGCGAAGGCCGCCGATGAAGAAATGCAGCTCCAAGCCGAGCGCAATCAGGAAGGCAAGCCAGACCGGCACCACCGACTGCAGCGTGTACGGGGCGAAGAGCCAGGCGAGCACGAAGACGACAAGCCCGATACGTAGCACCGAGAGGGAACTCGGAAGCCGAGCGGCCGGTTTCTGCATGCCTCGAAGGTAGCGGCGACGGCACGGCGAGCAGTTCCCGAAAGCCGTCCCACACGAGGACCTGCACGATCGCCCGCCCCGGACACTTGTGACGGCCTGGTCGATGTCGAGTGAGAGCCGACCGTGCCGAGTGAGCTCAGCGCCCGCGCCGCTGTGCGCGGCGCAGGGCGTCGAGCCGACGGCGGGCCTGCTTCGTTGGGCGCGCGCCGAGGTCGGCCCCGAGCGGGCGGGCGAGCCGTCGCTCGAGCGCGTGCTGCTCGCGGGCGATGCGCGACTCGGGTGTCTCGCCGTACATCGTCGCCGCTGCGCTCGCCGGCCCTCGGCGCTCGGTGACCTCGGTCACGGCTACCGTCCGGCGCACCGTCCCGATCGCCACCTCGACCGTGTCCCCGGCGTGGACGACCTTCGACGGCTTCACGCGCTCGCCGTTGACGTGTACCCGCCCACGGAGGACGGCCTCGGACGCCGCGCTGCGCGTCTTGAAGAACCGCGCGGCCCACAGCCACTTGTCGATCCGTACCTGGTCCACAACCACCATGATCGCAGCCGAGCCCGATCGATATGCTCGCCAAGGCCGTCCGGTCCCGGAAACGGAGGACCGATGAGCTTTCTGTTCAAGCTCGAGCGGACGGACGGTACGCCTGCCGAGCCACCTTCGATGACGAGTGCCGTCCCGAACATGCGGCCCGGTGACACGATCCCGTTGGGGCGGGACAGAACACTGCGCATCGTTCGGGTCCGTGATGACGACGCTGACCAACCTCCCGTGTTGATCGTGGAGGACGTGGCCTAAAGAGCGTCTAGCGCCACCGGCTCACGTGTTGGAGCTTTGTGAGGGGACCGGGCCGATGAGATCGCAATCCAGGTTCGGCTCGCCTGCCCGGCCCCCTCGAGGCACACAGCTACGGAGAGAGAGCGTTTCCCTCCTGGAATACAAAAACCCCGCCTCAGCGGGGCTTTCGTAGGTGGGCGGTACTGGGGTCGAACCAGTGACCTCCGGCTTGTCGAGCCGGCGCTCTCCCAGCTGAGCTAACCGCCCTGGTCGGCTGATTGTAGCTTCGTTCGAGTGGAGCCTCGAAGCTCGGCCTGAGCTGCTCCGGAAGGTCGGGGCGGTCGGCGGGCGATGAGCACACCGACCAGGCAGAACGCGCCGCCGAGCAATGCGAGCACCTCCGGCGTCTCGCTGAGGATCGCCCAACTGAGCAGGATGGCGATGGGCGGCACCAGGTAGGTCGTCGCACCCATTCGTCCGGCAGTGGTCCTTGCGAGGGCGTACGCCCAGGTGGTGAAGGCGACTGCGGTCGGGAAGATCCCGAGATAGACCATCCAGACGATGGAGCTGCCGTCGGCGCGGCCAAGCTCGTCGAACAGCGTCGGTGCGAACGGAACGCAGACGGCCACACCGATGAGACAGGCGAGCCAGGTAACGTGCGCCGCGGACGCGTGGGCTAGGAGCGGCTTCTGCGCGACGACCGCGGCGGAGTAGAACGCGGCCGCGGCGACGCACAGGGCGGCGCCCCAGCCTGCGGCCACTCCGCGCTCGGAGGTTGCTAGGCCGATGACCACCACGCCGGCGAACGCAATCGCGCAACCGACGATCAGGGTCCGGGGGAAGCCCTCGCGAAGGAGGAACCCGGCCAAGACGGCGATCAGGATCGGCCCGACGTTGACGAGCATCGCCGCGGTCCCTGCGTCGACGCGACGCTCGGCCTCGTTGAGGGCGAGGTTGTACAGCCCGAACCACAGAACGCCGCACACGAGCAGAAGCGGCAGCTGGGCACGGCCGGGGAACCGACCCGATCGCGTCAGGACGAATGCGCCCAGCACGACGCTTCCGATGGCGAGCCGCCCGAGGGTCAGCGAGCCTGGGGAGAGGTCTTCGCCCGCCGCCCGAATACCCACGAAAGCGGAAGCCCAGAGGACGACCGTGATGAGCGCCGCGAGCAGGGCCACTACATCTAGAACGAACGACGGCGGGCCTCTGTGAGTTCCGTCAGCTCAGAAGATTTCCGGGCACCACGGGTAGCGGTCGGCTCGGAAGAGTGTGTCTGCCCGGTCCAGTGCTCCAGCGGAGAGCTCTTCGACACGGCCGGCTCGGGCCAGCTGGCCGAACGTGAAGCCGCCGAGGTACGCGGAGCCGAGCGCCGAGACATCGAGCCGGAGCTCCGGCTCCCGGGTCGTCCGTGATGCCCCTGCCGGACTGACCTCCCAGACACCGGCGTTCCAGGGGCAGAGCCCGTCGCCCACGTCGAACGAGACCGGCTCGCCGGGCTTGTACGTCCTCGCATTCAGGGCGGCCTCTACGTCGACGAGACGGACCCAGAGCCCGTCACGCTGGTCGAAGTTCAGCCGCCGCGGCTCGCGCAGCAGCAAGAAGAGCTCGTGGTCGAGCGGTAGGAGCCCGGCCCGGACGCGGTCCATCCAGTCGATCCCGAGGAGGAAGCTCCACAGCTCACGGGTCGCCTCGGGCGAGTCGCCAATGGCCTCGATCACGCGCGTGTAGCCGTTCGGGATCCCGCGCTCGGCCGAGAAGTGCAGCCGGTAGAGCGCGTAGCCGGCAGGCCGTCCGTCGAGCTCGAGCAGCGCGCGAACCATCTCCCCGCCGCCTTCCCGCCCCCACTGCGGATCGGCCAGGCGCCGCGATCGCCACCACTCCGGCGTCCGGACGAACATGCCCGGGTGCCGTGCGGCCGCGCGCCGCTGGATCTGGCCGAACGGCTCGACGGCCTCGTCCACCTCGACGAGCCGGATCGTTCCAGTGGGCTCGAAGTCGCGGTAGAAGGCTCCGCGATCGCGGCGGAGCTCGACGTTGCCGCTGAACGACGCGATGCCGTACCCGTAGCGGCCGTAGAGCGCGTCCTCCGATGCCCAGAGATAGGCCATCGGCTCGCCGCGTTCATGGACGTCGTCGAGCTGAGCGCGCATCAGGCCCCT
>DASSXA010000184.1:0-3423 GCA_035704315.1 Gaiellaceae bacterium | reverse complement strand
GTCGATGCTATCCTGGAAACGCGCCAGGCGGCATAAACGGCGCTTTTTCTATGAGACGACGCTCTTTTGCAGGACTTTTTGCCCTCGGCCTCGCCGTCTTCGCAGCAGCATGCGGCACCTCGAACGACTCGGCCAACGTGCCTCCCGACTCCGTTGCGGTAGTCGGTGACAAGGCAATCACGAAGTCCGAGTTCGACGACCTCGTCACGTACGCGAAGCGCAGCTATGCCACGCAGAAGCGCCCGTTCCCGAAGGTCGGCACGCCCGAGTACGTCCAGATCCGCGACCAGGCGATGGCGCTCCTCGTCCAGCGCGCGCAGTTCGAGGTGAAGGCGAAGGAGCTCGGGGTCGACGTCAGCGACGAGGCGGTCAACAAGCGCATCGACGAGTACATCAAGGAACGGCACAAGGGCAACCGCAAGGCGTTCGAGGCCGAGCTCAAGCAGCAGGGCCTGAGCGACGCGCAGGCGCGCGACATCATCCGCGGCAACCTCGTCCAGGAGGGGATCTACAAGAAGGTCACCTCCGACGTGAAGATCGACGACAAGGCCGTCAAGGACTACTACGCGAAGAACAAGTCGCAGTACGGGACGCCGGACACGCGTGTCGTGCGCCACGTACTCGTGAAAGACCGCGCGCTCGCCAAGCGGCTCTACAACGAGCTGAAGGCGGGCGGCAACTGGAACACGATCGCCAAGAAGTACTCACAGGATCCCGCGTCGAAGAATCAGGGCGGGAAGATGACGGCGACGCGCGGCCAGCTGGTTCCCGAGTTCGAGGAAGTTGCCTTCAGCCTCGGCAAGGACCAGATCTCGATTCCGATCAAGACGCAGTACGGCTGGCACGTCATCCAGGCGCTCTCGAAGACCAAGAAGGGCACGTCCACGCCCTTCAACCAGGTCAAGGAAGCGATCCGGCAGCAGCTGGCTCAGGACGGTAAGAACAAAGAGATGGAAAAGTGGGTCGCCGACATGCGCAAGGATCTGAAGGACGACACGGCGTACCAGGTGGGCTACAAGCCGACCAATCCGAACAGCTCCACCGCTGGCTGAGCCCGAACACCTCTCCGAAGCGCTCCTCGAACTCCAGCGGCTGACCGAGCGGCTTCGCCGCGACTGCCCGTGGGATCGCGAGCAGACCGCGCGAACGATCGTGCCGCATACGGTCGAGGAGGCCTACGAGGTCGCCGACGCCGCGATCGAAGACGATGCCGCCAAGCTCGAGGACGAGCTCGGCGATCTCCTCTTCCAGACCTACTTCCTCGCGCTTTTGCTCGAGGAGGAGGGCGGCGGCGGCCTGGAGGCGGTGGCGCGCCGGGTCCACGACAAGCTCGTCCTGCGGCATCCGCATGTGTTCGGCGAGGTGGAGGCCCGAACGCCCGGCCGTGTGCGTCAGAATTGGGAGCGGATCAAGCGGGAGGAAGAAGGCCGCGAGGGTATCTTCCACCACGTTCCCGAGACGCTGCCGGCGCTCATCTACGCTCGGAAGCTCCAGCGCCGCGCTGCGGCGATCGAGTTCGAGTATCCGGAGACCGCAGGTGCCATGGCCGACCTGGAGGACGAGCTGCGCGAGCTGAAAGATGCGGTCGAAGCCGCCGGAGAGCGGCCGCCGGAGGTCGAGCCGGATCCGCACGTCTTCGATGAGCTCGGCGATGTCCTGTTCGCCGCCGTGAACGTCGCCCGTCACCTGAACGTCGATCCAGAGCTGGCTCTGCGGGCCATGTCCAAGCGTTTCGCGGCGCGGGTCGAGCGTGCGGAGGAGCTTGCGGGCGCCGACGGCCGTGCCTTTCGCGAGCTCACGCTGGACGAGAAGGATCGATACTTCGACGCCGCGAAGGAGGAGGGCACGTGAGCTCGATCACAAGCGTCCGCGCACGCCAGGTCTTCGACTCGCGCGGCAATCCGACGGTGGAAGTCGAAGTGGAGCTCGCCTCGGGGGCGCGGGGGAGGGCGGCGGTGCCCTCCGGCGCGTCCACCGGTCGCTTCGAGGCCGTCGAGCTTCGGGACGGCGATCCCAGCGCGTATCTCGGGAAGGGCGTCTCGCGTGCAGTCGAGAACGTACGGACGGAGATCGCCGACGCGATCATGGGCATGGACCCAGCGGATCAGGCCGGGCTCGACGCGGCGCTCGTGAAGCTGGACGGCACCGAGAACAAGGGCCGGCTCGGAGCGAACGCGTTGCTCGGCGTCTCGCTCGCGGCCGCCAAGGCGGCCGCGGCGGAGGCAGGTGTGCCGCTCTACCGCTGGATCAGCGACGGCGGTGGGCATGTGCTCCCCGTGCCGATGTTGAACGTCATCAACGGCGGCGCCCACGCACGCAACTCGCTTGATCTTCAGGAGTTCATGGTCGTCCCCGGCGGCGCCGCGACTTTCTCCGAGGCCCTGAGGATCGCGGTCGAGGTCTTCCAGACACTGAAGAAGCTGCTCGACGAACGCGGCCTTGCGACGGCTGTCGGCGACGAGGGCGGCTTTGCGCCGGATCTGGGCTCGAGCGAGGAGGCCATCGAGGTGATCCTCGAGGCGGCCGAACGGGCGGGCCATCGTGAGCGTGTTGCCGTCGCGTTGGATCCGGCGATGTCGGAGCTGTACGAGGACGGCGTCTACCGGTTCGAGGGCCGCGAGGCGAGCGCCGAAGACCTCACGGAGTATTGGGCCGGCCTCGTCGACCGCTACCCGATCGTCTCGATTGAAGACGGCGCCGCCGAGGACGACTGGGCTGCGTGGAAGAGGCTCACGGAGGAGCTCGGCGCGCAGGAACAGCTCGTCGGCGACGACCTCTTCGTGACGAACGTCGAGCGGCTTCGGCGCGGCATCGACGAGGGGGTCGCGAACGCGATCCTGGTCAAAATCAACCAGATCGGGACGTTGACGGAGACGCTCGAGACGATCGCGCTCGCACGCTCAGCGGGCTACGCGACGGTGATCTCGCACCGCTCGGGCGAGACCGAGGACACGACGATCGCCGACCTCGCCGTGGCGACGAACGCGGGTCAGATCAAGGCCGGCGCGCCCAGCCGGAGCGACCGGGTCGCCAAGTACAACCAGCTTCTCCGCATCGAAGAGGAGCTCGGGGCCGATGCCGAATATCCGGGTTGGCATGCGTTTCCGCGGCGCGCTTAGCCTCCTCGTCGTCCTCGTCGTCCTAGGGGGATGCAGCGGCGATGACAACGAGTCGGCGCGTGGGACGACGACGACACAGGAGACCGCCACCGAGACGGAGACCACCTCGACGACGACGGAGGCGCAGGTCGCCGTCAAGGTCTACTTCCTGCGCGGGGGCAAGGTCAGTCCGGTTCAGCGTGAGGTGACGGGGCCAGCCGTCGGCTCTGCGGCGGTGCGCGAGCTCTTGGAGGGACCGGTCGCCGGCGATCCGGGCGTCAAGACCGCGATCCCGGATGGGACTCAGCTCGAGTCGCTGACGATC
>DASSXA010000404.1:0-7541 GCA_035704315.1 Gaiellaceae bacterium | reverse complement strand
GCCGAGGTGTCGACGAGCCGCTCGGAGACGAAGCGGGGATTGAAGTCGACCTCGGCGCCCATCGGATGGTGGCCCATGTGCTCGACGCCGCCGGCGACGACGACGTCTGCGGCGCCCATGGCGATCTCCCCGGCGCCTGTCGTGACCGACGTCAGCGCGCCGGCGCACATCCGGTCGAGCGCGAAGCCGGGAACGCTCTGCGGAATCCCGGCCAGAAGCGCCACGTCCCGTCCGAGCGTGAGCCCTTGGTCGCCGACCTGCGCGGTCGCGGCCATGATCACGTCGCCGATCCGCTCGGGCGGCAGGCTGGGATTTCGGCGCAGCAATTCCCTGACGACCTTCACGGCCATGTCGTCTGCGCGCGTGCGCCAGAAGAACCCCTTCGGACCGGCGCGTCCGAAGGCAGTTCGCAGACCGTCGACGTAGACGACTTCCCTGAGCTCCCGTGCCATCAGCGATGACAATACTCGCGTGCCGGAGGACTGGAACGCTCACGTCGAGCGGGAGGAGGAGCGCTATCGCGACGGCTCGGAGCGGCTTCCCGACGATCCGGACACCCGCCAGCGCCAGCTCACGCGCATGGGCAACGCCGCGTACGGCGCTGGACTGGCGCAGCTGATGCGGGGCGACGAGGACGCCGCGGTGAGGCGCTTCCAGGACGCCGCCCGCACGTATCTCGAGAGCTATGGCGACGCGCCGCCTGGGAGCTGGGGCGGCTGATCGGGATGATGAAGGCCTCGATGCTGGCCGGCGACTGGCCCGCCGCCGAGGAGTACGCCCGCAAGACGCTCGACGAAGGAGCCCTCGAGAGCGTGACTCCGATCGGGGTCTACGCCGCCGCCCTTGCGCTCCTGACCCTGGGGCGGGGCGAAGACGCCCGCCCGGCGGCAAGCTCGCTCCGCGATCGCGACGACTTTCCGGCCGCCGTCGCCGATGCCGTCGCGACGCTGGCCGCCGAGGACACAGCGGGCTACACGATCGCCGTCGAGGACGTGCTCGAGTCGTTCGAGCAGCGCGACGAGTACCTGGAAGACATCCCCGTCGCGGACACCGTGCTCGTCCTCCAGGCGCTCGCCCGGCGACGAGGCACGGCGGCGCCGCTCGCCGCTTCCCCGATGCTGCCGCCGGCCTAGCTCTGCTCGTCCGGCGTATGTGGGTGCATGATCGCCGTGATCGTCAGCATGTCCTCGCTCTCGTCCTCGACCTTGTCGAAGGTCGGTACGAGCTCCGACAGCACTTCGAGAGCCTTCTCGGGCGAGACGCGTACGTTGATCCGCACGAAGCGGAACTGACCCTCGTCCGCGTATGCGTTCCAGCCGCGCTGCACGTCCTCGACGATCGCCGCCTGGAGCTCGGAGGCCCCGGCTGACACGAGCTCCGGCGCGACCTTGAGCGTCTTCGCCGCGGCGCGATAGGGCTTCTCGCGCCCCTTTGCGGACGCGACCTGCTCGATCAGGCCGGCGCGCAGCAGCATCCGCACGTGGAAATGCAGGTGCCCGGGATCGACGCCGAGCTTCTGCGCGAGCTCGCGATTCGACATCGGCATGTCCGATTCGCCCAGGGTTTCGAGCACGCGCAGGCGGAGCGGATGCCCGAGCGCCTTGAGCTGTTCGGGCTTGTCAATCGTCAGGACCTGAGGGACAGGATTCGCCTGCGGGTTCGTGGCACTCATCTGACGGGGCTATATATACGCCCCCGGCAACGCCTCTGTCTAGGTCAGGAGGTTAGTAGCGGCGGCTCGATCGAGGAACGCATATGTGACTCCACGCTCGGAACGCACGAGGCTCGCCGGCGTCGCAGGGTCGGTGATATCACCGAATGCGCGTGCCACGGCGGGCGCTTTGTCGCGGCCGATGACGAGGAAGACCACGGTCGCCGCACCTCGTAGCACCGGCAATGTCATGGTCACTCGGGCGACGTCGGGCCGCTGGACGGCGACCGCTCGCCGTTCCCGTTCCTCGAGCGCGGCATCATTGGGGAAGAGTGATGCGGTATGCCCATCGGGCCCGATTCCGAGCATGACGAGATCGAGAGACACGCCCTGCAGCTCGGAGCCGTACCGCTCGGCAGCCTGCTCCGGAGGAAGCTCTCCGAGGACGCGATGCTGCACGGCCGGCTTGCGCTCGAGCAAGTCGAGCAGGCGATCCTTCACGAGCCGATAGTTCGAGCGCTCGTCGTCGGGCTCGACGCAGCGCTCGTCCGCGAACCAGAGCTCAGTGCGGCTCCAGTCCGGCTCGAGCTTCGCGGCCAGCTCGTAGGCAGGTCCCGGAGTCGAGCCGCCTGAAAGGGCGATATGTCCGCCGCGCGCCGCCGCTTGGGCCAGTAGCTCCGCGGCGCCTCGACGGGCGGCGTCGGCGCTCGCCGAGACGGTGAGCTCGACGTCCACTCAGGGCTCGCCGGCCGCGAGCTCACGACCGCGATCCATCGCGGCCTGAATCGCGTTCAGGAAGGCCGCGCGCACACCGGCCTGCTCGAGCTCGCGGATCGCCCGGATCGTCGTGCCGCCGGGTGAGGTGACCATCTCGCGCAGCTCGACCGGATGCATCTTCTCGTCGCGGAGGAGCTTGGCTGTTCCCAGCATGGTCTGGACGACCAGCTCCGTGGTGTTCTCGCGGGAAAGGCCGAGCAGGATGCCTGCCTCGATCATGGCCTCGGCGAGCAGCGCAAAATAGGCCGGGCCGGAACCCGACACGGCCGTGACGGCATCCATGTAGCGCTCGGGCACGCGGACGACGCGGCCGACGTGCTCGAGCACCTCCTCGGCGAGCGCCAGATGCTCGTCGTCAGCGTGGGCGCCCGCGCACAGCCCCGCCACTCCCTCGTGGACCGTGGCAGGCGTGTTCGGCATCGCGCGAAGCACGGGGACACCGGCCGAGAGCCGCTCCTCGATCGCCGACGTCGGGACTGCTGCGGCGATCGACAGAACGGTTTGCTCCGGCGAGATGATGCCGCCGACCTCTCCGAGCAACGCCTCGAAGTCCTGCGGCTTCACCGCGATGACGATCAGCGCTGCGCCCCGAACTGCGTCGGGGTTCGATGTCGTGGCCTGTACGCCGTAGCGCTCGGTGAGCTCCCGCGCGTGCTCTTCGCGGCGAACGGTCGCCGCGATCTCCTCGGGCTTGCGCCACCCGGCGCTGAGCAAGCCGGCTAGAAGCGCCTCGCCGATCTTTCCGGCGCCGAGGATCGCGATCCGCCGCCGGTCTTGAGCCATGGGCGGAGTCTAGGGCTCAGGCGGCTGTCAGAAGATCTCGCTCCGGGGTCACCGGTAGCAGCCCGCGCGCAAAGCCGGCGAGCAGGTAGATGCTCGCGAGCCCCTGCCACTCGCCGTAGGGGGCGAGGAGCTCGGCGGTGTCCTCCGGTTCAGCCCGCCGCCCGAGCAAGGCCGCGCAGAGCTTGATCAACCCCAGGTCGCCGACGAGCCCGAACCGGTACGAGCCGAGGCCGTGGAGGCAGATCACTCCGACCGACCACGGGCCGAGGCCGCGCTCTCTCTCCAGCCGCCGAGCCGCGCCGGAGGCCGGGACGAGGCGCAGGCGCTCGAGATCGAGGGTTCGGCAGAGCCGCACGAGCGTCGCCGCCTTTCTCGCCGGTAGGTCGAAGCGCTGCAGCTGGGCCGGCGCGAACGCGCGAAAGGCCTTCGGCTCCGGCGGCGCGTAGAGCACGCCGTCCGTCGCGCCCGTCGCACGGATGAGCCGTAGCTCGAGGTTGCGAGCCCGCTTCGCCTCGATCAGCTGGCCGCAGATCGCGCGCAGGACCGCCTGCGTGACAGTGCCGAGCCGCAGCGGCCGCATCCCGCGCAGTTCCCGGACCGGACGACGCAAGAGCGAGTCGTCGGCGAAACACCGCAGGAACTCGGTGTGATCGGCCTCGAGCGGCAAGACCGCCTTCATCCGCTCGAGCCCGTCCTCGCTCAGGGCGCGGATGGCGACGGCGCCGTCCGTTTCCTGCCACGCGGCGGCGCGCTCGAGCCGTCCGTCGATTTCGAACAGACACAGGAGGACTCGTCCGTTGAAGCGACGTGTGGCGTCACCCGCGAGTCGCGCGGATGCACGTAACGAGAACGGCCCTCGCGGCCGAACGAGGTCCTCGACCATTGAGGAACCCTACGACGGAGCTCGGTCGGCTTGCTTACCGGTAGCGGTAGACGATGCGTCCGCGATCGAGGTCGTAGGGCGAGAGCTCGATCTTGATCCGGTCTCCGGGGAGGATCCGGATGCGGAAGCGCCGCATCTTGCCGGCCAGGTAGCCGAGGGTCTCGTGGCCGTTGTCGAGCGCGATCCGAAACTGCCCATTCCTGAGCGCTTCGATGACCTCGCCCTCTAGCTCGATCTTTTCTTCCTTGTCAGCCACGGCGCATCAGCCTAGCAACGTGCTCTGGTCTGTAGCCTCCTTTCCGCATGGCTGAGCCGATTGATCCGCGCACCGACATCGGGCACGTGCATCTGAAGGTCTCGGATCTCGACCGGGCGATTGCCTTCTATCGCGATGTTCTCGGCTTCGAGCTCCAGCAGCGGATGGGCGACGAGGCGGCGTTTCTTTCGGCCGGCGGCTACCACCACCACATCGGGCTGAACACGTGGCAGTCGAAGGGCGGGTCGCCGCCTCCCCCGGGAACGACAGGCCTCTTCCACTTCGCTATCCGCTACCCGGACCGGCAGGCGCTCGCGAATGCGCTCAAGCGCGTGCTGGACGCCGGAATCCCGATCGGCGCCTCCGATCACGGAGTCAGCGAGGCGATCTACTTCGACGACCCGGACGGTAACGGGATCGAGATCTACCGCGACCGGCCGCGGGAAGAGTGGCCGCGGGCCCAGGACGGGGACGGCGTCGCGATGATGACGGCGCCGCTTGACATCCGAGGTTTGTTGGCGGAGGCGGGGTAGGTGGGGCGCATCGTTGTGCTCGCGTGTCTCGTCGCGCTGGCGGTGCCTGTCAGCGGAGGGGCCGCCGGTGGCCGGGACGTGAGAGCGATCCGCGGCCTTCTCCAGCAGCAGCTGACGCTGCTGAAGCAGGGGAAGTTCAGACAGAGCTACACGCTGACGACGCCGAGCTTCCGGAGCCACTGCCCGTACCCTCGGTTTCTCCGGCAGGCGCGCGAGGCACGTAGAAGGCTCGGCCCGAGCGCACAGGTCGACCGCGTTCGCGTCGATTTCAAGACGAGACGGCGGGCGCTCGTCGAGTACCGGGTGCTCAAGAACGGGAAGCTGTTCATGTGGGTGCGGTTCAGCCGCGGCGACCGCTACGCAAAGCTCGGCACCCGTTGGTACGACGACTACGACCAGCTGAAGTGCTGATGCCTGAGCGAGCTTTCGACGTCATCTCCCTTGACGAGATGGCCGGCACCGAGATCGACGGACGTGTCCGCTTGGACGTTCGCCACCATTTTGGGATCAGGGCGCTCGGGACGAGCGCCGTCCGCTCGATCGACGGCGGGTTGGTAATCCGCGAGCACGACGAGACCGGCTTTCGGATCGGCCAATCTGGGCAGGAGGAGCTCTATGTCGTCGTCGCCGGGCGGGCGACGTTCACGATCGACGGTGAACAGGTGGACGCGCCTTCCGGAACGTTCGTCTTCGTCCGTGATCCGGCGGCGACGCGAAGCGCCGTGGGCGAGGAACCGGGAACGACGGTGCTTGCGATCGGCGGCAAGCCGGGTGAGGCCTTCTTGCCACTCCCTCCCGAGGCGACCGAGGCCTTTCAGGCCTTCAACCGCGGGGAGTACGAGAGGTCGATTGCGCTCTACGAGAAGCTGCTTGCCGAGCACCTACCGGGGAACGCCGGGGTCCTTTTCAACATCGCCTGCGCCGAGGCCTTACTTAGGCGCACCGATGCCGCGATCGACCGTCTGGAGGCCGCGGTGCAAGCCGATGAACGCGCTCGCGACGCTGCCCGAACAGACTCGGACCTCGATTCGCTGCGCGATGACCCGCGCTTCGCCGAGTTGATCGGCTAGCGGTGCTATACCTGTCGTTTCGGGGTTGATGGCCAAGCCTGTCGAACAGCTCGACCGCGTCGTCATCCGGTTCGCCGGCGACTCCGGCGACGGCATGCAGCTGACCGGGGGGCGCTTTACGAGCGAGACGGCGCTGCTCGGGAACGACCTTTCGACGCTGCCCGACTTCCCCGCGGAGATCCGTGCGCCGGCCGGTTCGTTGCCGGGCGTCTCCGGCTTCCAGATCCACTTCTCCGATCACGACATCCTCACGCCGGGCGACCAGCCGAACGTGCTCGTTGCAATGAACCCGGCCGCACTGCGGATGAACCAGCGCGACCTACCCAACGGCGGGACTCTCATCGTCAACCGCGACGCCTTCACCGAGCGGAACCTCGACAAGGCGGGCTACACGTCGAATCCGCTCGAGGACGGGACGTTGAACGAGTTCCGTGTCCACGAGGTGCCCCTCACCTCGCTGACGCTCGAGGCGCTCAAGGAGGTGGACCTGACGAAGCGCGAGGCCGAGCGCTCGAAGAACATGTTCGCGCTCGGGCTCATGTCCTGGCTCTACCACCGCCCGACCGACGGGACGATCGCTTTCCTGGAAAAGAAGTTCGCCTCGCGGCCGGAGATCGCCGAGGCCAACATCAAGGCGTTCAAGGCCGGCTGGGCCTACGGCGAGACCAGCGAGGACTTCGCCGTGACCTACGAGGTCGCACCGGCGAAGCTCCCGGCCGGTACTTATCGGAACATTCACGGCAACCAGGCGCTCGCGTTGGGGCTGATCGCCGCCAGCGTGAAGAGCGGGCTGCAGCTCTTCCTCGGCGCGTACCCGATCACGCCGGCTTCGGAGATCCTCGAGGATCTCTCCAGGCGCAAGGAGTTCGGCGTCCGCACGTTCCAGGCCGAGGACGAGATCGCTGCGGTCGGAGCAGCACTCGGCGCCAGCTTCGGCGGCTCGTTGGGCGTCTGCACGTCCAGCGGTCCGGGTGTCGTCCTCAAGATGGAGACGATCGGCCTCGCCGTCACGCTCGAGCTTCCGCTGCTGATCCTCGACATCCAGCGCGCCGGCCCGTCGACGGGCATGCCGACGAAGCCGGAGCAGGCGGACCTTCTGCTGGCGATGTGGGGGCGGAACGCCGAGTCGCCCGTCCCCGTCGTCGCCGCTGCAACGCCGGGCGGGTGTTTCGACGCCGCAATGGAGGCGGCGCGGATCGCCCTCAAATATCGCACCCCGGTCTTTCTGCTCTCGGACGCCTACCTGGCGAACGGGTCAGAGCCGTGGCTGATCCCTGACGTCGACTCGCTGCCGGAGATCCCCGTCGAGTTCGCCGACAAGCCCAACCACGAGGGGGCGTTCATGCCCTACCTGCGTGACGCCGAGACGCTGGCCCGGCCATGGGCGATTCCGGGCACGCCCGGGCTGGAACACCGCATCGGTGGGCTGGAAAAGGCCGACGGGACTGGCAACGTCTCCTACGACCCGGACAACCACGACTACATGGTTCGCGTGCGCGCTCAGAAGGTGGCCGGGATCGCGGCCGACATCCCCGAGCTCGAGGTCGACGACCCGGACGGAGCCGACCTCCTCGTCCTCGGCTGGGGC
>DASSXA010000051.1:0-2329 GCA_035704315.1 Gaiellaceae bacterium | reverse complement strand
GTGACGCTCACAGCGGTCGCGCTGCTTCGCGGCGCCGTGTTCGGGGCGCTCGTCGGCTTCTACGCCGGATTCCTCCTCGACGCGGCCGACCTCGAGACGCTCGGACTGAGCTCGCTGCTCCTCACGTTGGCCGGATACTGGATCGGGCGCTACGGCGAGACGACGGGGCGTGACCGGGCGCATGCGCCGCTCCTCGCGATCGCCGTCGTCACGGTCCTCTTCGCGCTCGGCAGCCTGGCGATGCATTACGTGCTCGCCGACCCCGTCTCTGCCCGGGCAGGGCTCGTCGATGCGCTGCCGGCGGAGATCGTCCTGAACTTGCTCCTGACGATTCCGGTCTACGCGCTTTGCCGCCGCATCTTCGCCCGGCCGGGTGCACGCGCCGCGATGGAAGTCGAGCTCGGCACCCAGTAGTGGCCCCCGTCAGCCGCATCCGCCCCCCGAGGGCCCGCTTCCTCCCCAGAGATCCGCGCGTCGAGTCGCCGTACCGGATGACGCCACAGATCGCGTTGCGGCTCGGCGTGCTCGGAGCCCTCGTTCTCTTCGCCTTTGCGGTTCTCTTCTTCCGGCTGTGGGCGCTGCAGGTGCTCTCCGGCGAGCGTTATCTGGCGGCCGCCCGGAACAACCAGCTGCGCACGATTCGGATCGAGGCGCCGCGCGGGCCCATCTACGACGATCGCGGCCGCACGATCGTCGGCAACAAGCTCGCGAACGTCGTTCGCGTGTGGCCCGCCAGCCTCTCGCGCCGCACGCGGCCGCGCCTCTTCGCGAAGCTCAGCCCCGTACTCGAGATCCCGGCGACGGAGCTCCAGCGGACCTTCCGTGAGCAGCACGGCGCCGACCCCCTGAAGCCCGTCACGCTGGCCGAGGGGGTCTCCGACGACGTCGTCTCGTACGTGAAGGAGCGCATCCGCGAGTTCCCGGGAGTGACCATCGAACGGACGTATCTGCGCTCGTATCCGTCAGGGCCGATCGCCGCCCAGCTCCTAGGGCACGTCGGCTCGGTGACGCCCGAGCAGGTCAGGAGCCGCCGCTACCGGAACGGCGACCATGTCGGCCAGAGCGGGATCGAGGCTGCATACGACCGGTATCTGCGCGGTCGCGCCGGGCTCGCGAGCCTGCGGGTCGACTCGCTCGGCCGCCCGCGCGGCAGGCCGCGCTACAGCGACTACTTCCAGCAGGGGCTCGCGCTGCGACTCACGCTCGACGCGAAGCTGCAACGGGCCGCCGAGAACGCGCTCGTGTACGGGATCCAGACCGCGCACAACGGCGACCCCCCGGAGTGGGCGGCGAACGGCGGCGCGATCGTCGCGCTCGACCCGCGTGACGGCTCGGTCCGGGCGCTCGCGTCCAATCCCACCTTCGACCCCCGCCTCTACGTCGGCAGGCCGAAGACGAAAGACCTGAAGCCGCTGCTCGACCCCGAGGCCGCGAAGGCCGCCAACTACCCCGGGCTCAATCGCGCGATCGCCGGTCTCTATCCGCCGGGCTCGACCTTCAAGCCGGTCACCGCCCTCGCGGCGATGCGCGAGCGTCTCGTCTCGCCCTACGCGCCGCTTTCTTGTGTGGGGTCGATGGAGATCGACGGGACGAAGTTCAACAACTGGAACCCGTACGCGAACGAGGCGATGACGATGCCGCACGCGATCGCCGCCTCGTGCGACACGTACTTCTACCAACTCGGCCTCGACTTCTACCACCTCCCCGCGCAGTTCGGGAGCCCATTGCAGAAGTGGGCCTCGGCCTTCGGCTTCGGGAAGGTGAGCGGCCTCGATGTGGGCGGCGAGGAGCCGGGGCTGCTGCCGACCCCGCAGTGGCGCCGCAAGACTTTCGAGAGCGAGATCGACAAGCTCTGGAAGTCCGGCGACTCGGTGCAGCTGGCGATCGGCCAGAAGGATCTGCTCGTCACGCCGCTTCAGATGGCGCGCTTCTACGCGCTGATCGCAAACGGCGGGAAGCTCGTCACGCCGCACCTGGTGTCGAGCGTCGAGCAACCCGGAAACCGCGGCGCGACGAAGCGCGTCTTCGCGCCGGCTCCGCGTCCGGTGAACGTCCAGCCGGGCGAGCTGCGGGCCATCCGTGACGGCCTCTACGAGGCAACCCACGCGAGCTACGGCACTTCGTCGGGTGTCTTCGGCAGCTTCCCGGTGCCGATCGCCGGCAAGACCGGGACTGCGGAGAAGTACGTCGAGATCGGCAGCTTCACGGGCATGAGGGACCAGTCCTGGTGGTGCGGCTACGGGCCGACCGACTCGACGCCCAAGCTCGTCGTCTGCGTGGTGATCGAGAACGGCGGCCACGGCGGAACGGCCGCGGCGCCCGCCGCCCT